>JANOVQ010000070.1:0-2175 GCA_031417495.1 Pseudomonadota bacterium
GTGGAAGGAATACATCAAGAACCAGAAGGCGCCGGAACCTGACGATGACTTTAATGTGGTGTAAGAATCGGCCGCAAGGTCGATCAATCCGGCTTCTAGCCGTAATCCGAAGCCACCGGCTTTAGCCGGTGGAGTATTCACTTCAACTGCCCAAGACGCCATCGCGAACCCTGTCGGCACGAGGTGCCGCTATGCGTAGACCCGAGGCTGTCGCATGGAGCAGTCTCGTACGCAATCTAGCGCGGCATGCACAGCATCCGCTACACCACAGACACACTCATTCAATTAAATATTGCCGATTGCGTGGCACCATCTCTAGAATAATTTCCGTCGAGATCGTCAGTCCTTCGGCCGGATTTTGGTTTAAGCGCAATGATTACTCCGAACATTTCGGTTCAACGGTGAATGTTCGGCTCACATCGACTAACCCAAGGCGCTGAATGGTTTTCCGGCCCAGCAACATAGGGTAAAGCATCTTTGCGCGGTCATTCAAAGTAAATTGTTCGTTGTAGATCTGCGATCCCATGCAAATTTTCATCTGCACGACCATGCGATGATCAGTCCCGCCAGCGCCTCTGATTTTGACGAACCTCTCAACCCGGCGCGCGAACGGGATTCTCACCTTTTTCCCGGTATCACTATCCTTCACTTCTACGGTGTACTTGACCCACTTCTGACCATTCCTATCGAAACGAGTAATGTCTTTTGCATCGATTGATGAGGTTAGGGCCCCCGTGTCCAGTTTGACTTTAACCGATACTTTTTCGGGCAACAGCAACCCTTCCTCGATCCAGCCAAAAGAAGCGGGCGCTTTTTGCGCGACTACGGGTAACGATGCCGCCAATAGGACGGCAAGTGCCGACGCCTGAAATTTGCAGGATTGCACGCGTGAAACTCCTTGCGAACAGATTGGAAAGAAGGTGGACGATAGCAGCAAGACTTGTACTGAGATCGAATCCGCGCTAAAAATGAAACCATGAATCGAATACGCGCACTTATCAGCGTACTTCTTATGTGCGCGCTACCGTTTTCCGGTTTCGCGAGCGTTGGCATGGGCGAGTGTCACAAACATTCGGATTCATCGACGGGTGCCGCTCCGCACCATCACGATCCTCAATCCTTAATCGCCGACTCTCCTCACGCCAGCCCTCATCAAGCGCACGGTGCAGGAACCAGCCACCTTGATGGGGCGCCGGACGGCGACTCAGGCTGCCAATGTCATTGTCCGTGCGCGGGACTGTGCGCACTGGCCTGCGCAGCAGCGCTCGGACTTCCTTCGTCTTCATCCTTCGCCTTCGATCGCGCCCCCGTCTCGGACGCTGCTTCGGTCGCGCAATTGCGCTTACCGGAGGCGCGTCTCAGCACCCCTTACCGACCTCCCATCCTCACGATCACCTGATCGCCGCAGTCCGCGCGAGCCGCGGGCGAGCCCCAAGAAATACGGCAGATTCGCGGCTTCAATTGCCGTGGAGCGCCGCGCGTGGGGTTACCCCGGCTTGCTGACTACGATCATCAGTCCCCTCGGTTCTGTGATCAAAATTCTGTTGGGAGGGCCTCATGTCTATTGAGAGAGGGTTATATCGCTGCGTTATCGCGCTGTTCGCGATAACGCTCGCCGGTTGCGCTGCGCTGCCCGCCGAGCGCGGCATTGCTGACGTGCAGGCGCTGATATCTGCGCGCGGCGGCTACCAGTTCACGGCCGCCGATGCCAATACAAGCGCATTAGTGACTGAGAAGTTAAAGGCACCGCTGACAGCCAGCGACGTCGTGCAAATTGCCCTGCTGAACAATCCGCGGACGCGCGCCGAATACGCGCGACTAGGCGTGGCTAGTGCGGAGGTCTATGACGCTGGGCGCCTCTCGAATCCACGCTTCTCCGCAGCGATCCTTAATTCGAACGTAACCGGTGCGGCGGACCAACTGTCTTTCGGACTGGTGCAGAGTTTCACCGATCTTCTATGGTTACCCGCACGCAAGCGACTGGCCGCAGGGGAATTCGAACGCGCCAAGCAACAGGCAGGTCAGACGATTCTCGATCTCGTGGCGGAGGTTGAAACGGCCTATTTCAACTTGGTTGGTGCGCAACAGGTGACGGTGATGCGCCAAAAAATTGCGCGCGCCGCCCAAGCGGCGGCAGATCTGGCGCAGCGCTTCTTCGCTGCCGGTAACCTCAAC
>JANOVQ010000071.1:0-5203 GCA_031417495.1 Pseudomonadota bacterium
GATAAGCGGCTCGAGTTGCCGCGTGGCGAACCGAATTACAGTGCGCACAACGATTGGAACGCGAATGTGCCCGGTTCAACGGTGTTCATTCCGGTCGCGAATGTCGCCGAAGAGCTGCTCGGCTTTTTATTCGTCATCGCCGGTTCGGGTTACACCTTGTGGGATGATCGCCAAGGCCGACCAGCGGGTGATCTCGCGCGCTTCTTCAAAAGTGGCCTGCTCAATCCAGAGAAAAAATATCCGCACACATATATGGAGCAGTACATCCTGACTTGCTCCGCCGTTGAGATGGGGGACATGGGCCATAATCTCGCGCTCGCCCTGCAGCCGCTCGGTCTCGGTGGTTGGTTTTTCTCCGGCATTAGTCCGTTTGCGCTGATGGGTGCCGCGGCGGGCAGCGGCATCCCCGGCTTGGGCTTCCAGTTCGAATCGAATCCACAATGGGGCGTGCCGAATCCAGTCGGCCTGGCAGGACTCTATGAGGGTTACTGTCCGCCGTTTTATCCGGATATGCGCACGGCAGTGCTGGCTTATTACGATCTCAAATTCGGGCAGCACGGCACCTACGATCCGACCAGCCCCGGCCCGTTTCGCGATAACGCGGCGATCAAGGCTGCGACGGTGCCGCCAGGACCGGAGTTGATTGAGGCAGTGATCGCGAGCGCCGAATACATCTACGAGACCTATGGCAAGTTCCCGGGCACCGTGCCCACGATCTTCACGCGCTTTTATACCCAGGCGCATCGCCTGGACACCGCTTTCTACGACAAATTTTATGCACCGGGCGCGTACCTCACCACACATCAGGAGAATGTAGCGCGCTGGCAAAAGAAAACCGGTGAGGCGTAAATCGCATGTTGCCGCTGCTGGAAGTTTTTAAGAAGGATCTCTACCACTGCGCCGACTGCAATTACTGCGTCGATGCGGTGTGGCCAGAGCGCGGTATCGCGCATGTGTGTCCCACCTTGCAGTCGCATTCTCCACTCACCAGCTATTCCGGTCGCGGTTATATTGCCGCTGCCCGCGCCTGGCTCGAAGGTGCAACTTTAGATCTCGCGGTATTGGGCGAGCGGGTGTTTACCTGCACCACCTGCAGCCATTGCGAAACCGTGTGCCCGATTGGCCTGCGTCCAACCCAAGTGGGACGCGCGCTGCGCGGCGAGTTGTGGGCGCGGGATGAAGTGCCGGCTCCGCTGCGCGCCTTGCATGAGGCCATGCAGCGCGATGGGAATCCCAATGAGGTGGCGCGCGCGGCGCGCAATGACTGGCAGCCCGTGCTCCCGCAGACCGCGCAGTTAGCGCAGGTGCTGTATCTGCCGGGTTGCGCGGCGGCCACTGCGCTACCGAGCGAAGCGCAGGCAACGGTCGCGTTGCTGCAGGCGGCAGGATTTGCTGTGGTCACCCTTGGCGAGCAGGACACCTACTGTGGCGCGCCGTGGTTCGAACTTGGTCTGCACGCTGAAGCCGAATTTATGCGCGAAGCGTTGGCAAGTAAGACGGCGATCTGCAGCGAAATCGTCATCTCAGGTCTCGAATGCGCGTGCAGTTGGCAACGGCGTGGGACCGGGCAGGTGCCGCGCAGTTTTACCGAATGGTGCGTGGCGCAGGTGCGCGCCGGCGTTCTGCGCCTGGGCAGACGCGAACACACGCCGCGCGAAATCCATCTGTTAGACAGTTGTCAGACGCGGCAGACTGTGGGCCCGGCGCAGGACTTACGCACGTTGTGTGAGCTATTGGATCTTGGAGTGGCGCCGAGTACCAGCAGTGCACGCCATGTGGTGTGCTGCGGGGCAGCCGGCGGCATGCCGCAGATGGCGCCCGAATCGGCAGTGCGCATGGCCAATGCGCGCCTCAACGATCAGCAAGCTGCCATGGCAATTTTTGTGAGTGCAGACCCTCGCTGCGTGGCGCATGTACGGCGTGCCGCGCCAACTGCCGCGATATTCGGCGTCGCCGAATTTTTGCACAGGTATTTCGAGGTTGTCGCATGAGCGATCCCCTGCGGCTGAATTTTCCCGCCACCGCGCAGGTTGTCACTGAGCCGCTCGATCTGCTCACGTATCAGCGCGATTGTTCGGTGCTGCGCCCTGGGCACGCAGAGGCGATGGTGCGCCCGACTAATCGCGAAGACGTGGTGGCCGCCTTGAAGATGGCCACCCAAGGTGGCATGCCGGTTTATGTGCGCGGCGCGGGCACTATGTATGCGGGCGGGGTGATTCCGCGTGCCGGCGGACTGGTGATCGACATGACGGGGCTTGATCGGATCCTTGAGATCGATCTCGCGTGCGGCGTGGTAGTGGTAGAACCCGGCGTGCGCTTCGGTGCGTTGAGCAAGGCCCTGGGCGCACACGGCATGACCATTGGCATCATTCCCGTGACCGGGCCGACGGCCACCATCGGCGGTGCGGCCTCGGCGCATGCGCTCGGCACCGGCTCAGCCAAGTTTCAGAGTTTCGCTGACGAAGTGGTGGGCTTGGAAGTGGTCTTAGCGGATGGCCGGGTGCTACGTACCGGATCTGCGGCGGCTGGCGCTACTGGCTTTTTCCAGCGGTTTGGCATGGGCCCCGATCTCACCGGTTTATTTCTCGGCGGTGATGCAACCCTCGGCGTGATTACCGCGATTGCGCTGTGGCTGCATCCCCTTCCGACCTACCGCACCACGCAATGTTATGGATTTTCCTCGGCTACCGACGCCGCCCAGTTCATCGCCGAGGTACAGCTGCGCGAACTCACCCGTCACGTGTGGTACGCGAGTGGTTATGAGGCTGCAACCGTGAAGGGGCGCGTGCTCGCGGCCTATCCCACGACTCAAGCAGCCAGCCTGCCGCAGTTCTGCCTCGGCTTCGACTATGGTGGTGAGGAAGGTTTGGTGCGCCACGATCAGACGCTGCTTGAAGCTCTGTGCCAGAAGCACGGCGGTGCCCCATATCCCCCCTTCAACGAAGTGTATTTCCGGCATCTGCGCAATGAAGAAATTCACTGGTATGGCTATGCCGGGTATTTCACACGCTCACGGTGTTTGATTTTGATGAGCTCATTGCCTACACCCAAGATGCCGGCCTTTCTCGCTGCGCTCGACGAACTGCGGCGCGAGCATACCGAATTCACGTGGGGCGGCGCAGTCGTGATCTGTCGGCGCGGTCTGCACGGCGGGGTGCTCGCGTTCTACGACGAAGAAAGGCAGTGGCCGCAAGCCGAGGCGGCCGCGCAGGCCGCCGCTGCCACCTTGGTCGCCGCTGGCTGCGTACCTTATAAAACGGGGAAAATCTGGGCCAATGAAGTGCGCGGCTTTACTGCCTATCACACGGTCCTGAGCGAGCTCAAAACGTGTTTCGATCCGCAGGGCATCTTATCGCCGGGGAATCTCGGTCTAGGTTGATTCATGTCATTCATTCTTCATCCCCAGCTTGCTGCGGACTTTCATGTACTGGGCCGCAGCGGCAATTTGCAGGTACTCTTGCGCTGCAATGCGGTGCTGCCGTGGTTCTTGCTGGTACCGGAATGCGCGGCCCTTGAGCTGTATGAAATCGCGCCGCCACTGCGGCGCGAACTCGCCGCGCAGGCCGATCGGCTCGCGCCTTTTGTGAAGCATTACTTTGCGTGCGACAAGATCAATGTCGCCGCGATCGGCAACATCGTTCCGCAATTACATCTGCACGTCATTGGTCGGCATAGGGATGATTGTTGCTGGCCGCAGGCGGCCTGGGGCCACGTGGTGGGAATGCGTTCGTATGGCGTGGAGGAACTGGCGGCAATTACGCAGGGACTTGTCGATCTCCCGGGTTTCGCTTTTGCGCGCAATAATCCCCCACCTACCTAAGCAGGAGATCCACGCCATGCCATCCGATCACGAGGCCATTAGCACCACCCTCTTCAATTACTTCGACGGTTTGAAAATGGCTGACCGCACCCGTCTGGAAGCGGCTTTTGCGGTGGCTGTTGGTCACATGAAAGGGTACGTGCGCGATAAAGCGGGCACCTTGCAGCTGACCTCGCGCCCGATAGATGAAGTGATCGATGGCTGGGCGAAGCGCACCCCAACGCCCGAGATGCAAGGCAAGATTATGCTGATCCATATCATCAATCCGCGCGCGGCGATCGCAGTCTTCGATTTCAATGGGATATACACCGATACCTTCCAACTCGCCAAGATCGATGCAGAGTGGCGGATCGTCAACAAGTTCTACGTCGATCAATAGCGCCTGCCGAGGCGCCGTGATAGTTACCTCAATACGCTTTGCGCAAGGTCAGATTCAAGCGCGTGCATCCGGTGCGCGGATGCGTGCCGTCGGTGAGCGGTAAGACGCCGTGATAGTAGCGACGTGCCGGTCCGCCCCATACCACGACATCCCCATGCGCCAGCGCAATGCGCACACAGTTATCGTGGCGCCGCGCGCCGCCGAACAGGAAAGTCGCAGGTAAGCCGAGGGAGACCGAGACAATCGGCGCGCGAAAGTCGCGTTCATCCTTATCCTGGTGCAGGTTGAGCTTGGTGCCCGGCGCGTAGCGATTGATCAGGCAGGCGTCTGGCGTGAAATCGTTAAATCCGGCAGTTGTGGCGGCACTCGCCGCGAGGGTGAGGAAGGTCTGCGGCAACGCAGGCCAGGGCAGCCCACTCGCCGGATCCACCTCCGCGTAGCGATAACCCACGCGATCGCTGAGCCAGCCATACGACCCGCAATTCGTCATCGCGACCGACATACGGAAGCCGCCGGGGGTCTCGAAATTTCGAAACGGTGCGTGGGTAGTAATCGCGCTAAGCGCGGCGAACAGCTCATTCTCTAGCGCTAACGCAAAGCCACGCAGCACGACTGCGCCAGCGCAAATGTCCAGTCGAGTACCCGCTGGCGCCAGCTCCGCGAATAAATCCGGCGTCATGTTGAGCCAGTGCCCATGGTCTGCGATCTCATGCACAATCCGCCTTCAAATTATCAGGAGGCACCATGATTGACCATCAGATCGGTACCGGCACCCTGGCCGAAAGCGGCAAGTCCGTGCGCGTGCATTACACCGGCTGGCTATTCGATAGCGCGGCGCCGGAGAACAAAGGCCGCAAATTTGACAGCTCACGCGATCGCGGCGATCCCTTCGGCTTTGAACTTGGTGCTGGTCAGGTGATCAAAGGTTGGGATCAAGGTGTCGCCGGAATGCGCGTCGGTGGCCAGCGTACCTTGACGATTCCGCCCGAACTCGGTTACGGCGC
>JANOVQ010000072.1:0-4826 GCA_031417495.1 Pseudomonadota bacterium
TGGATTTCGACCACGTCATGATTGGCAGAAATAGTCGCATGTCCGGCACACAGCAAGTGAAACCCTAAAGAAATCGAGGTCGAATGATGGCAACTGATCCGGTGTGTGGCATGCAGGTCGACGAGCGAACCGCAGCAGGTACCAGGGTATTCGCGGGGCACGATTATTTTTTTTGCTCGCTTGGTTGCAAACAGAAATTCGAGGCGAAGCCGGCCGCCTACCCTGGCACGCCGCCGGTGGTTAACTCCAAGCCGCCTGAGCACGGGCATCCCGATCTGCAAACAGCGCAGGTGTCGCCGGCTAGCGTCCCTGGCCAACCTGTCGGCGCGGGCGCGTTACCGGTGGGAACTGTCTATACCTGTCCGATGCATCCTGAAATCGTGCGCGATGCGCCAGGCGATTGCCCGATCTGCGGCATGGCGCTCGTGCCGATTGCCGGCACCGGCACTGGCCAAGTCGACGATTCCGAGTTGCGCGATCTCGCGCGACGATTGTGGGCCGGCGTCGCGTTATCACTGCCGCTCGTGGTGCTGGCGATGTCGCCGATGCTCGGGTTCCAGGAGTTATTCGGTCTTCAGCCGCGGCCGCGCGGCTGGATCGAATTTCTGTTGGGCACGCCGGTAGTGCTGTGGATTGGCTGGCCGCTGCTCCGCAAATTCTGGTTCTCGCTGGTCCATCGCGCGCTCAACATGTATACGTTAATCGGCCTCGGGGTGGGGCTTGCCTACGGGTTCAGCCTCGCTGCGGTACTCGTGCCTGGTTGGTTTCCGTCGGAGTTCCGCGCGCACGGGGCGGTAGGCACGTATTTCGAGGCTGCGGCGGTGATCGTGACCCTGGTGATCCTTGGGGACTTCCTGCAGCTGCGGGCGATGGGACAGACCAGTCAGGCGATTCAGCAATTGCTGAAACTCGCGCCGAACCTCGCGTGGCGATTGCGTGACGACGGTAGCGAGGAACAGGTGCCGCTGGAGACGGTCACTGTCGGCAACCGCTTGCGGGTGAAGCCGGGCGAGAAGATTCCGGTGGACGGCTCGGTGCTCGAAGGCAGCAGCAGAGTCGATGAGTCCATGATAACCGGCGAGCCCGTGCCAGTGGCCAAGGCCCCGGGCGGGAAAGTGACCGGTGCCACCGTCAATGGCAATGGTTCCTTGCTCATTCGCGCCGAGCGCGTGGGTGCAGATACGCTGCTTGCACGGATCGTCAATATGGTCGGCGAGGCACAGCGCACGCGCGCACCGATCCAACGTCTCGCTGACCTCATCGCGGCGTACTTTGTGCAGAGCGTGGTGGCCATCGCCATTCTCACCGCGCTCGCGTGGGGGGTCTTCGGCCCGGAGCCCAGATTCGCGTATGCGTTCCTGAATGCCATCGCCGTGTTGATCATTGCGTGCCCCTGTGCCGTCGGTCTCGCGACACCTATCTCGATGACGGTGGCGATGGGGCAGGGCGCGCGCGCCGGCATCCTGTTTCGGAATGCCGAGGCGATTGAGCGCATGCGGGAGATTGATACCGTCGTGGTGGACAAGACAGGAACCCTGACGCTTGGCCATCCCGCGCTGACGGATTTCATCGCTGAAGGCATGCCGGAAAATGAAGCACTCGCGCTGGTCGCAGCCGTCGAACAGCTTTCCGAGCACCCCATCGGGATTGCGCTTGTCGAAGCCGCCAAGGCGCGCGGCCTGACGCTGCAGTCAGCGGGTGCATTCGGCGCGGTGAACGGTCTCGGCGTGGAAGCAGAGGTTGCTGGCAGGCGTGTGCTCGTAGGGAGCCCCGGCTTTCTGGCCCAACGCGGGGTCGCTACGCAACCCTTTGAAGCGCGCGCAGAAGCGTGGCGTGCACAAGCCAAAACCGTGGTGTTTTACGCAGTAAATGGCAGTGCTACTGGGATCGCTGCGGTGGCCGATCCGATCAAGGAGAGTACCGCAGAAGCCATCGCGGCACTGAAACAAACCGGCGTGCGCATGGTGATGCTCACCGGGGATTCGCGCAGCACCGCTGAAGTGGTTGCGCGCCAACTCGGGATCCAGGAAGTGCTGGCAGAAGTGCTACCGGAGGACAAGGCGGGGCATATAAAACGTTTACAGACGGAAGGCCGCAAGGTCGCGATGGCGGGCGACGGCATCAACGATGCGCCAGCGTTGGCCCAGGCCGATGTGGGCATCGCGATGGGCACCGGCACCGATGTCGCCATGGAAAGCGCCAGCGTGACCTTAGTCAAGGGCGACTTGCGCGGCATTGCGCGAGCCACCGTGCTGTCGCGCGCGACGATGCGCAATATTCGACAGAACCTTGCCTTCGCGTTCGGTTACAACGCGCTGGGGATCCCGTTAGCGGCGGGTGTGCTTTATCCGGCTTTCGGTTTACTGCTGTCGCCGATTTTTGCCGGCGCCGCCATGGCGCTGAGCTCCGTGTCCGTGGTCACGAATGCGTTACGCCTTAACCGCGTCAAGTTGTGAACGGTGCGCAACTGCCAAAGCCCGGACAAGTAAATATGTCACGCTGGTTCCGGCCCGCGGTCTGAAATTGCGCTTCGCGCAGGAGGATCCTGAAATGGCGGAGACTACCGTACAGGCCGCGCCGGAAGGCTGCGGCAACAGCTGCCAAGTGGCGTCCTCGATTGAGGCCCTCAACCGCACTTGCTACTGCCTCAGCCTGGACGAGCAAGCTTTGCGCCGCGGCCTTGAAGCAGATCTGGGCACACGCGGTCTCTCCCGTGAGATGCTTGAGACGCATCCACATCTTTTCGCGTCGGTGCCGATGTTCGTCTCACGCCAGCACGTCGCACAGATGGCGCGCGTGATCGGCGCGGTGGAAGCGGTTGTCGCCACGCCCCAGTTCCGGGGTGCGGCGCTGGCCTGGGCGCCGGACATCGCGCGTTACGATCCGGGTTCCCCAGGTGGGCTCTTGGGCTACGATTTTCACTTGGCCGTCACCGGGCCGCAACTCATCGAGATCAATACGAATCCAGGTGGCGCGTTGCTCAACACGGTGGTGGGACGGGCGCATCGGTCCTGTTGCGCCGACGTGACCGGGCTGGCGATGGCGCCGATGGAAGCGGACGCCATCGAGGAAGCGCTGTGCGAGGGTTTCATCACGGAGTGGCGTCTGCAGCGCGGCGACGCGCCGTTGAAATCGATCGCGATTGTCGAGGAGACGCCAGCGCAGCAGTATCTTTACCCCGAGTTTCTCTTATATCGGCATCTGTTCAACCGTCACGGTATCGCGGTGACGATCTGCGATCCGCGCGAGCTTACCCGCAAGGATGGGCGGTTGTGGCATGCCAGTCAGCCCATCGATTTCGTCTACAACCGGTTAACCGATTTCGCGCTGGCGCAGCCAGCGCAGGCAACACTGAAGCTCGCCTACCTCGCCGACGAAGTGGTGGTGAGCCCACATCCACGCGCACATGCGCTCTATGCCGATAAGCGCAACCTCACCCTGCTCTGTAACGAGACGTTTTTGCGCGAGACGGGCGTTGCCAACGACGACATCTCCACCTTGCTCGCCGCCATCCCGCGCACCGAGATCATGACGGACGGGAACAGGGATGCCTTATGGGCCCAGCGGCGCGCACTCTTCTTCAAACCCGCCACTGGCTACGGCAGCAAGGCGGCCTATCGCGGCGACAAACTTACCAAACGGGTGTGGGCGGAAATGACTAAGGGCACCTACGTCGCGCAGGCGCTGGTCGCGCCCAGTGAGCGACAAGTTGCCGACACCGAGGTCACGGTGCTGAAAGCCGATATTCGCAACTACGCCTATGCCGGCGTGGTGAAGCTCGTTGCGGCGCGCTTGTATCAGGGGCAAACCACGAACTTTCGCACCCCTGGTGGGGGCTTCGCCCCGGTATTTATGAACACGCTATGACCCGAGCTTAGGCTACCCGCAAATTACGGTTCGCTAGATTTGGGACGCGTGCCCGAGAACCAGCCGTATTCACTTCGGTTCGCCGCGAGCTGATCGGTCGGTGGTGAGATCACGACCGCGACTTGACGTCTCGGACATCTTGCGTGCGCGTGGCGCAGCGTGGGGTCTCGCCCAGGCTGGACACCTGAGCCTCGGTCGATTGAAGGTGAGTTTCGCCATCGAGCGCTGATTTCACTTACGGCGCCGTCCAGTTTTCCGGGTCCATTTCTCGCCACCAAGCACTGTCCTGCGCCCGAGGATTTCTGTTTTCATCTTTGAACTCCTCTGGATTATCAACGTTCAACAGGCGCGACTATTGCGTGCCTGGTTGATCGACCACGTAACCGGCTACCATTTTTCGTATAGCCCGGAGTTGTTCACTGAAACGAGGGAAGCTCACTCGTGCCGCGCGAAGGGATAGCGACGGCTGCCCAGAAGTTGCCTAACCACTGGGCAGCAAGGACACGGGCGCCGGATGCGCAATTGCATGATCGAACCGCGAACCCCTTCGAATCTCGGACCTATTGCGAATAGCGACTGCTTCCGATCATCGCGTCACCGCTGGTCGGCAGCGCGCCCTGTCTGGATTCCATCATGTTTTTCATCTTCATCATGTGCTTGTCCATGTGATCGATAAGGGATTGCCACATCTCATTATTGAGTTGTATTTCCTCTTTGCGCGACTGATCGGATACTCGGGCTGTCTGATCTCGCATTTTCTGCAGTTGGGCGCGCATGGCATCCAGATCGGTTTGCTCGTTCTTCATCATTTCCTCGTGCCGAGTCGACATATTGTCCATGCCATGCATGGGCCCCGCTTTCTTGGCGTCTTCGTGCATCGTGTTCATGCTCTCCGATCCCTGCATGGCGTTGCCTTGTTGTTCCTGCGGTGAGGCTGTCCCTGGCTGATCGGCCGAGTT
>JANOVQ010000073.1:0-10002 GCA_031417495.1 Pseudomonadota bacterium
TCACCACCGTGCCGGCAGCGACTATTCGCGACCTGGCACACCGCATGGCCCGCGCGCGCACCTTCATGCCGATGGGCTGGTCATTGCAACGCGGCGAACACGGTGAGCAACCGTTCTGGGCAGGCACTGTGCTCATGGCTATGCTCGGTCAGATCGGCCTGCCCGGCGCGGGCATCGGCCATGGCGTCGGCTCGCTGCATACCATCGGTTTCATGGGCCGTCGGTTGATCCCGTTCAAGTGGGCCGCCTTCGAGCAGGGCGAGAATCCGCTGGAATCGGTGATCCCTGTCGCGCGGATCACCGATTTATTGGAGAAGCCGGGGCAGCCGTTTGACTACGACGGTCGTCGTCTCACCTATCCCGACATCAAGATGATCTATTGGGTGGGCGGTAATCCCTTTCATCACCATCAGGATTTGAATCGCCTGCGGCGGGCCTGGGCGCGGCCGCAATGCGTGATCGTTAACGAACAGGTGTGGACTGCGACCGCGCGCCATGCCGATATCGTGTTCCCGATCACCACTTCGCTCGAGCGTAACGATGTTGGCCTCAATACCTTCGATCACTACCTCTCGCCGATGCCACAGGCGTTGCCACCGTTCGCACAGGCGCGCAATGACTACGCGGTGTTCAGCGCACTCGCCGAACGGTTAGGCTTTGCCGCGGGCTTCACCGAGGGGCGCAGCGAGTTGGAGTGGGTGCGCCATCTGTACGACGAGTCGCGTGCGCGGGCGGCCGCGGCCGCCGTGGAACTGCCGGACTTCGCGACGTTCTGGGCCGGTGAGCATCTCTCGATCGCGCCCCAACTCGACGAATGCGAGTTTCTGCTGGAAGCTTTTCGGCGCGATCCAGAGGCCCATCCGTTGGGCACCCCGTCTGGCAAGATCGAGATCTATTCCGAAACCATCGCCAATTTCGGCTACGACGATTGTCCAGGGCATCCGGTGTGGCTTGATAAGGAAGAATGGCTGGGCGCACCGCGCGCCGCACGTTATCCGCTGCACCTCATTTCGAACCAGCCGCGCCCGCGCTTACATAGCCAGCTCGATTTTGGCGACGTGAGTCGGGCCACGAAAATCCAGGATCGCGAACCGGTGTCCTTGCATCCGAGCGACGCCGCCGCGCGTGGCATCAAGTCCGGTACGGTGGTGCGGATTTTCAATGATCGCGGCGCCTGTCTCGCGGGTGCCAGGCTGTCGGAAGACCTGCGCCCCGGCGTTATCGAACTGGCGACCGGCGCATGGTTCGATCCGCTCGAGACCGCGGATGGCCTGGGCCTCGATAGTCATGGCAATCCTAATGTGCTGACCCGCGACGTCGGCACGTCGAAACTCGGCCAGGGCCCGACCGCACACAGTTGTCTGGTCGAGGTGGAAGCCTATACCGGAGCGGTGCAGCCGGTGCGAAGTTTCCTGCCACCGGAGATCCTCCGTTCATGCGACACCCAATAATGAGAGATTAAGCAATGCTGACGAACGAATTCTATGGCCAAGACCAGCAGGGACCGTATAGCGACTTCGCACTAGGGGATTTCGCGCTCGAGCAGGGCGGCGTGCTGCCGCACGCGCGGCTGGCCTATGCCACACTCGGCGAACTCAACTCGCGGCGCGATAACGCGGTGCTGTTTCCGCACATGTTTTCCGGCACCAGCAAGCATATGCAGATGTACGTCGCGCCCGGCATGGCGCTTGATCCCGCGCGCTACTTCGTGATTTTTCCGAACATGCTCGGCAATGGCCTCTCAAGCTCGCCGCATAACTCGCCAGCGCCCATCGCCATGGCCGACTTCCCGCTGACGACCATTGGAGACGACGTCCGTGCGCAGCACCGTCTGGTCACTGAGCACTTCGGGATCGAGACCCTCGAACTCGTGCTCGGTTGGTCGATGGGGGCGCAGCAGACCTTCGAGTGGGCGGTGCGCTATCCCGGAATGGTCAGACGCGCGGCGCCCATCGCCGGCACCGCACGCGGGACGGCCCACAATCATCTGCTAGTCGCCAACGCCATCCACATGATCGAGGCCGATCCCGCCTGGGCGCGCGGAAATTATCGCGATCCGCACGCCGTCACGGCGGGTCTTAAGCTGCTCGCACATTTCTTCGCGATGATCGGATTAAGCAAGGCGTTCTATCGCGATGAACTCTGGCGCGGTATCGGGTTCAGCAGTTACGAAGGGTTCATGACCGGCTTCTGGGAGGCGTGGTTTGCACCTATGGATGCCAACGCGCTGCGCGCGCTGCTCCTGAAGTGGCAGCACGCGGATGTCTCGCGACATACCGGAGGTGATCTCGCCGCCGCGCTCGCGCGTATCGAAGCACGGGTCTTCAACATGCCATTCGCCGAGGATCTGATGTTTACCGTGGACGAGTGCGCCGTTGAGCATGCGTTAACGCCGCGCAGCGAGCTCAGACCGATCCCAACGCCGTGGGGACATTTCGGCATGCTGGGTATCGCCGAGGCGGACAAACTGCGCATCGATTCCAATCTCAGGGATTTGCTCGCGCTTAAAGTGTGACCGTGGGCGGCCTACGTCTTGGCGAGGCTCGCGTGTTCGGAGATTGCCTTTTGCTTGGCAAGGCAAGCTGGCGAGGGAACGAGACTAGCGGGATTATTAACGACGATATAAACAACAACCGTCATAACGGCAGCGCAAACGCTAAAAGCTGCACATCCCGTACAGGCAATGCACTGCGGGCAACTTACCGGCAACGAAAAATTCACCGCCGAAATTGCAGGTGTTATTGGTCGCCGGGTAGCGCTTAGAGGGCGATGCCGCCCACCCGCCAACGAGTTGGGTGCATTGATCATGCACGGGGAAATAAATCGGTCACCTTTATCCTCTCGAAATTCATTATTCGCGACGGCCGATGAGCAGCTCGGCAATCCGCTCGCCAATCATCACCGCGGGGAGGTTAGTGTTGGCGCGCGGAATCTGCGGTATCAGGGAAGCGTCGGCGATCACCAGGCGATCAGTCCCAAACACCCGCCCCGCGGCATCACAAACGGCGTACGGATCTTCGCTACGGCCCATGCGACAAGTCCCGACCGGATGATAGTAGTGCGCGACTTGCGCGCGAATCGCCTCATCCGTCGCACCATCGATAATCGCTTGCCCGACCAGGTGGGCGACCAGCGGGTGATCGAGTAATTCGTTCGCGCGTTGCAGCCCATCGCGCAGGACGGCGAGATCATGACCCTCGGGATCGCTGAGGTAGGCGTGATCTATCCGCGGTCGCGCAGCGGGATCCCGACCGGTGATCGCGAGTGTGCCGCGGCTACGCGGCGTCATGCACGCTACTTCGACCGTGGCGCGCCCGTACAGCAAGCTTGTCTGGTTACTACCGATCACAGGGAAGACGTGCAGATCGTAGAGCCCATCGGTCGCCAGTTTAGAAATTGCTTTGCCGAGCGTTTGTTCCTCGGGCAGCACGCCGGTCTTCGCGACCTCGTCGAGCCAGGTCTGTAAGCGTGGCCCAACCACGCGATCGGCATGAAACATCGGATGGTCATGCAGATTCGCGCCGACCCCGGGCAACGCAGCAACCACTGGGATGTGCAACGCGTGCAGCAACACCGGATCGCCCAACCCGGAGCGCTGGAGGATTGCGGGCGTACCGTAAACGCCCGCGCAGAGTGCGATAGTGTTGGCGTGAATCGTGATTGTCTCGCCGTGCCGGACCGCATGCACGGTGGCCAGCGGTGTGCCATCGACGACGCGATCGACCAGAACCTCGTCGAGTATTCGAATATTCGGCCGCTGCCGCACCGGATCGAGATAGGCGAATGCGGTGTTCCAGCGCACTGCACCGTCCGCATTGACGGATTCCAAGCCGAACGAATCGTTGGCGCCGAGGGAGCAAAAATCGCTCGCGATCCGCCAACCCAGCGCCGCCGCGGCTTCCAGGCATTGCGCATGAAAGGGGACGACCTCGCCGGGCTGATAGGTGCGGACTCGCATCTCGCGTGCGACGCGCTCGAAAATCGGCGCCACCTTATTCGCCGCCCAGCCGGGCAAGCCCCAGCCATCGTAATCATCTCGATGTCCGACCGCGGCGATTGCGCCATTGTGGGCGGAGCAACCGCCGATGACTCGCGCACGTTCGAAGGTCCAGCGCTCGTGGGCATAGCCCCAGTCGTGGGTGGTGGCGAGCCTCCGGACATCAAGCAGTTCAGCGGGCCAACGACCGCTAGCGAAGGCGCCGTAGTCAGGCCCAGCCTCCAGGAGCAACACCTCTTTTCCCGCGTGCGCCAGACGGCCCGCTAATGCGGCGCCCGATGACCCGCCGCCGATGATCACGATATCGGTCTCTAAGTCCATGCTGGTTCCCGTAATCCTCCATAGGATTGGGATGAGTGTACAGCGCTCCCCTGCATCCTGCGTCGCGCTTCGGGTCCAGTAGGGCTGAACTTCAGCACGGCGATTGGCCTCTGCCGTCGAGAGTGGCACGGCGGCTTCAACCACCGCAATCCGCAATATGACCTTCCGATTCGACGATGCAATACGTAGGCGTTCCTGAAAAGGGCCGCTTCAATTGCACCCCGAGGCGGACGCGATAGCTGTTTGGACTGTGATCTTAATGGTAGGTTGCGGCGAGCGCAGCGAACCCCAACAACAACGATCGCTGAACTCGATGCATTGATCGCCAGGAATTCAACAGCGCAGAACTAAGGAGCTCTCAAGATGACCGTACGCATCGAAAAATCTGGCCCTGTCACGACCGTCATCCACAGTCGTGCGCACGCGCGCAATGCGATGGATCCGGCGAGCGCTGAGGCGCTGGTCGAAGCATTTCAAAGCTTCGACGCGGATCCCGCCGCGAGCGTCGCGGTGTTTTGGGGCGAGGGTGGTGCATTCTGCGCGGGTTGGGATCTAAAGTTCGCAAGCTCGCTGATGGGTGACGACAATCCGCTCGGTGCGCACGCTTTTCCGCCGACCAACGACGCCGTACCGCGAGGCCCCATGGGACCGAGTCGTCTGCACTTATCGAAGCCGGTGATTGCTGCCGTGGCGGGCCCTGCAGTCGCTGGCGGCTTTGAACTTGCGCTTTGGTGTGATCTCCGCGTGATGGAAGAAAGCGCGTATTTCGGCGTTTACTGTCGGCGTTGGGGTATTCCGTTAATCGATGGTGGGACGGTGCGGCTGCCACGACTCGTCGGCCAGGGGCGCGCCTTGGATATTATTTTAACTGGGCGAAAAGTGACGGCAGCCGAAGCACTGCAGATTGGGGCCTGTGAACGGGTGGTGCCGGACGGACAATCGCGCGCGGCGGCGGAAGCGCTTGCGCTCGAGATCGCACGCTTCCCGCAAGGCTGCATGCGCGCGGATCGACGCTCGGTTTACGCTCAACACGGATTATCCGAAGGTGACGGCTTGCGCTCAGAATGGGCGATCAGCGCGGCGATGGTCGCCGCCGAGGGCATCGCCGGTGCAGCACGTTTCAGCGACGGGCGTGGCCGTCACGGAGATTTCGGCGAAATCTAAGACGTCTGATGCTAAATAGAAGAACGTAAATGGTGACCGCCGCGGCGTCGCGCCCGGCATCAATTTGCGCTCCGATTTCCGGTCGATCGCCAAGCCAAGTGATTTCGTTATACTGAATTGGCATTTCCGCGCGAGGTTGACCTTATGCAAACCATCGACGTCTCTGCGCTCACGTATGTCATGGCCCAGATGTCCTATACGGCGCCGCTCCAGGGACCGGCACGGGTAAGAGTTTTTCCACCCTCGAGTGGCCGTCCGATCGAAAGTCCGCCGCGTGAGCGGGTCTCGGTTCCCGTCTACGATTGCCGTCCGATCGCCGCGCAACTGACGCTCGACGACGCCGGTTTTCAATTACTTACCCACCGCTCGGCATTCCACGATTACTACGACCCTGCAAGGGTGGTGCGCGATTACTACCCGGAAGCCGCAGCCCTCTTAAAGCAGGCAACTGGCGCGCAGGAGGTCTTCATCTTCGATCACAATGTGCGCAACCAGGCGCGGTGCGATAGGGGCGAGGCCGGCGTGCGACCGCCAGTCGACGGTGCGCATAACGACTACACCTTGAGTTCGGGCCCGCGCCGCATCCACGAAATACTGGCACACAACAACGCACTTGACCTGGTCGGCAGGCGCGCGGCGTTGATCAATTTATGGCGTCCGATTACGGGTCCGGTACAGGACCGTCCATTGGCCGTGTGCCATGCGCGGGCGACCACACTCGACGATTTCATCCCGACTGAAATTCAACATTTCCTCGAGGACAATCTGCAGACGCCGCATCTGACCGGCGAGATTTATTCGTTTCAACATAGCCCGCACCACCGTTGGTTCTGGGTTTCCGATATGCAGCCTGAAGAAGTGTTGCTATTGAAGTGTTTTGACACCGCAGCCGACGGGCGCGCCATCTTTACCGGGCACACCGGTTTCAAGAATCCGCAATGCCCGGCTGATTTTAAACCGAGGGAGAGTATCGAAGTCCGTACCGTGGCGGTATTTCCATAGTCCGATGCAAACCCGCGGTGAGATTTTCTCCGCTGTTACCTCTCTACGGGACTCTGTGATCCCGCGGCGAAACGTCTTCCCGGTTCCAGCGTCGTAGGGGTACGAGAACTACTCGTCGACATACGTCCGGTTACCCTTGTCGAAGTAAGTGGCGCGCGCCGTACGGCTGTTCGCACTGTGCCCCATCAGCGCCGAGGAGAGATGGTCGAGATGGTGTACCGAGCGATCGAGCGCTTTCGCGTAGGCATTTATCGACGCTTTCGTACTGAATGTTGGCCATGGCGGCTGGTTGCAGATTTCAGCTGCAAGTTCGAGCGCGCGGGGAAGTAACGCATCATCGTCGGTCACTTCATTGACATAGCCATAGTCGAGCAGCTGATCGGGTGTATAGGTGTGCCCAAGGATGATCATCTCTTTTGCCCGTGCCGGCCCCACCAGCTGGACTACCGCCGGGATCGTGTGCCAGGTCAGGTTATAACCGATGCTGATCTCGTTGATGGTGAGCCGGGTACTGCGCGCCGCCAGACGAAAATCACAGGTTGCGGGCAGCACGGCGCCGCCGCCGATGCAGTAGCCGTGCATGCACGCGATAGTGATGGGGCTCAGGTGGGTCAGGATATCGGCCATGCGTGCGCCGGCTTTGGATAAGTCTATGGTGGCCGTCGTGTTTCGTTCCGGCATCTTGAGGTCTGCTCCGGAACAGAAACTTTTGCCTTCACCACGCAGGATCACGACGCGCACGTTCTCAAGGTGATCGAGCGACAGGCAGGCCTGGGTGACATCGTCGATAAACTGCGCGTTGATCGCGTTGTGGACTTTCGGTCGGTTGAGAATGAGGTGGCGAACAGGCCCGTCACCCTCGACGCGAACAGTTTCAAATTCCATCGGTATCTCCCTCGCGATGCGTGTGTGGCTTGACGAACTTCTCCCGCGAGCTATGCCCAGCAGTCCACTCGGCTAAGCCCTCGGCATCCTCTTTAAGCCGGTGATTCAAAAGCGCCACTTTATCAAGGTGCCAATGATGTGCGCGCTGTTCCAATCGTCCTGGCTGCGAACCGATTGCACCATGTAGTACGCGCTAAGGCCAAGGTGCCCGTTGACGCGGAAGTTCAACCCTAACGGCACCAAGCGGTTTTCGCTGTATTGCGCGGCGTCATAGTCATAAAAGAACTCGTTAGGGAAGTTGAGTTCGAGTTTGCGCAGCGGGGATGTCCATCGCGAAGCGGGTCGTGCGTCGCCACGCTGGATTCACTACCATGACCGGGTGTCCGCCACCTCCGATATCCGCCGTCCCCCGAGTCCGCCCGCGTCGCACGGTTGGCTCGCACGCTTGCGCACGCAACATGCATTACTCAACGATCTCGTCAACTTTGTCGGGCAGCGTTTCGCAACGCTGGGCGACATCTACTATGTGCCGAGTGCGGGCGGCGGGCTTTACGTCCTCAAACATCCCGACCATATCCGGGACGTCTTGGTCACCCATGCGCATTGTTACGCCAAGACCCACAGTGCGTTCATCCGGCTCGGGCGGGTACTCGGGCAGGGGCTGCTGAACACTGACGGCGAGGTGTGGCGACGTCACCGACGCATGATCCAGCCGGCTTTTCACCAGGAAAATTTGCAGCGCTATTCACAAATGATGGTGCAAGAAGCCACGGATATGGTGGCGCGCTGGCATCACGGGCAGCAGCTGGATCTGGCTGCAGAACTGACCCGCCTGACCTTGCGCATCGTGTCCCGATCGCTGTTCAGTCACGAAGTCGCTAAGGATACGACCGCGATCACGGGCGCAGTGACCGTGCTGCAGGATTCCTTCTCGCGTCCCGATCTGCTGCCGCACTGGCTGCCCAGTCTCCGACGCACCAAAGCGCGGCGCGCGCTGCAATCAATCGACGAGGTCATGTACCGCCTCATCGCGTCGCGACGCCGTGCTAGCGCGGCCGGCGCGGTGCACGAGGCTGGTGAAAACGTCGATCTTCTCCAGCGTTTGCTCGACGCGCGCGACGAAGACGGCGATCGCGCCGGCTTGAACGACAAGGAAATCCGGGATCAACTCGTCACGTTTTTCCTGGCCGGTCACGAAACCACGTCGAACGCGCTGACCTGGACATTCTATCTGCTCGCGCAACATCCGGACGTTGCCGCCAGACTGCACGAGGAGCTCGCGCGCGTGCTGGGGCCGCGACCGCCGCGCTTCGAAGACTTTGACACGCTGCCCTATACCGAACAGATCGTGAAGGAATCCATGCGGCTGTACCCACCGGTGTTTGCCATTGCGCGCAAAGCCGTCGCGGATACGCAGATCGGAGATTACGTCGTTCCGGCCGGCAGTGAGGTTGGTCTCTGGCTTTACATGGCACACCATGATCCGCGCTGGTTTCCGCAGCCGGAGGTTTTCGAGCCGGCCCGTTTCGCGGATCCCGCAAGCTTGCAGCGGATGCGCAACGCGTATCTGCCTTTCGGCACGGGCGCGCGGACTTGTATCGGTAAGACGTTCGCGATGGTCGAGGCCGTGTTGATCCTCGCGACAGTCGCCCAGCGCTATCGGTTGAGTCTGTTCCCGAAACACCGCGTGGCGCTCAAGCCGCGCGTGACATTGATGCCGAAGTACGGCATGAAGATGATCGCTCACTCCCGGTGATTTTGATCCGGCGCTGACTGTCACCGATTCGCGCGAGCGTCTCGGCGTCGGCATGGACGTGATGACCAGCATGCGCGCCGATTCAAATCAGCTCAGACCATAATTCCCACCGGCTCAGCGTAGGGGGTCAAGCACCAGGTTTCGAAATCTTTCGCCAACAGCAGCAGTTCCGAGCGCAAATGCTGGCGCTCAGACTCACTAAGCGTCATGCTGCGGTCGATCAGAGAATCCATTTTTCAGTGATCTGTGCCGGATGTGGGGTGGGAATTGAGTTGATATCCCGCTTTCTGTCTCTGCATTCCAAGACTTAGCGACGATTGCGTGACTAGAGTTAAATCTGTGGTGCGCAATGCGGGGTGCTCCCAAGTAACAGTCAGGCCAACGAGCGGATTGGCGCCAGCCTGTCCGGCAGTGCGAGCAAAACATGCGGGTTACCTGCCTGCGTCCGGATAGCAGACGGAACTCACGAGAGCATTGAGAATCATGTCCAGAAAAAAATCTCCTTCAGCCGTGGTTACCGCCAGCACGGATACGTTGCTCGGTATTAACCATGGCATCGGTAGTGGCATCACGGAAGTTCGGCGCCAAGAAGCGCTCCTAAAAACCGGAACGTTGCAAAGCGCGATTTTCAATAGCGCCAATTTTTCCAGTATCGCGACGGACGAAAAAGGCGTCATTCAATTGTTCAATGTCGGCGCTGAGCGCATGTTGGGCTATACCGCGAACGAAGTCGTGGACAAGATCACACCGGCCGATATCTCCGATCCGCAGGAAGTGATCACGCGTGCCGAAGCGTTGAGTCTCGAACTCGGCACGTCGATCACGCCCGGTTTTGAAGCACTGGTTTTTAAGGCCTCGCGCGGCATCGAGGATATCT
>JANOVQ010000074.1:0-16154 GCA_031417495.1 Pseudomonadota bacterium
CTGGCGAGACTCGCCGGATGTTCGTTGAACATCTGCTCAAAACTGGCCCGCCAATCCGGTAGGTGGATCCCGAACTGGCGCTGTATTTTTGCGTTCGACAGCACAGAATTGGTGGGCCGTGGCGCGGGGGCGCCATATTCCGCGCCAGTGGTGGCCTTTAACTCAAACCTCTTCTCAGGGATCACTGCTGCCGCCTTCCCACGCGCGAAAATATCCGCTGCAAACTCCAGCCAGGTAGTTCTGCCGCCGGCGCTGAGATGGTAGAGGCCGCTGGCCTGTGTCCAGCGTTCGCTTGCCACATTTGATCCCATCTGGCCAAGCGCGATGACGGTTGCCGTCGCCAGTGCGCGGCTCCAGGTCGGCGCACCGAATTGGTCGGCCACGACCTTAAGCTCGTCGCGAGATTTGGCCAGCCGCACGATAGTCTTCACAAAATTATTGCCGTGATGCCCGTACACCCAGGTCGTGCGCAAAATGAGGTGTCGGCAGCCAGCGGCTTGAATGGCTTGATCACCATGCAGTTTGGTGAGGCCATACACACTCAACGGCGCCGGCGGATTATCTTCGCGATAGGGTTCGCGCGAATTGCCGTCGTACACATAATCGGTAGAATAATGGACCATCGCGGCGTGCAAACGCTGCGCTTCTTCGGCCATGATGCGCGGGGCCGTGGCATTGACTCGCTCCGCCAGCTCAGGCTCCGACTCGGCCTTGTCGACCGCGGTATAGGCCGCCGCATTCACGATGAGCGTAGGCTTATTTGCACGGATATAGGCACGCAAGGCCGCCTCATCGCAGATATCGCATTGAGGCTGGTCGGCACTTATCACTTGCCCAAGCAGACTCAATGTCCGTGCGAGCTCAACGCCGAGCTGACCGTAAGCGCCAAACAACAGGATGATCGGTCGCTGCATGTGCGCTCCCCAGCTAGGCTTTATACGCCGGCAACTTGGCGACCGGGAAATCCCGCAGGCGAATTCCCGCCTGATCCTTCGCGGACAGGCTCGGCGCGGGCACCGGCCACTCAATCGCCAAATCCGGATCCGCCCAGTGCACCGCCTGTTCATGCGCTGGTGCGTAGTAGCCGTCGCACTTATAGCTGAAGTAGGCGGTCTCACTCAGCACACAGAAGCCATGTGCGAACCCTTTCGGCACAAAAAACTGCCAACGATTTTCACCCGAGAGATGCACTCCGGCCCAACGCCCGAAGGTGGGTGAGCCATGTCGCACATCGACTGCCACGTCAAACACTTCGCCCGCCACCACACTCACTAATTTGGCTTGCGGCTGCGGTGCCTGAAAATGCAGCCCGCGCAAGACGCCGCGGGCGGAGAATGAAAGATTGTCCTGTGCAAACTCCGCGTGGAGGCCAAACTCCGCATAACGTGCCTGATGGTAGGTTTCGAGAAAGAACCCACGGGCATCGCCAAAGCTTCGCGGTGCGATAAGCACGAGGCCTGGGATATCGAGCAATACTGCCTGTGTGCCCTGTGCAGAAGTTCGAGTCTCCGTGACTTGCGCGCCCCGTACTTCCATCCTAGGAACCGCGCTTAGCGAGATTCAGGAGATACTGACCATAGGCGTTCTTCGCAAGCGGCGCGGCCAGTTTCTCAAGTTGTGCGCGATCGATGAAGCCCATCCGGAACGCAATTTCTTCCGGGCACGAGATCTTCAGTCCCTGGCGACTCTCAACAACTTTGACGAACTCGGTGGCATCGACCAATGAATCGTGGGTGCCGGTATCGAGCCAGGCAGCGCCGCGACTCAAGATCTCGACATTCAATTCTCGACGCTGCAGATAGACTTTATTCACGTCCGTGATCTCGAGCTCGCCGCGCGGCGAGGGCTTCATGGTCTTCGCAATCTCGACCACCGCATTGTCGTAGAAATAAAGTCCGGTGACCGCGTAGTTCGATTTGGGTTTGCGCGGCTTTTCCTCGATGTCCAGTGCGTGGCCATCCGCATCAAAATTCACGACGCCATAACGTTCGGGGTCCGTCACGTAGTAGCCGAAAACCGTGGCGCCAGTTTCCCGCGCAGACGCCCGTTGTAATTGGGTTGAAAACCCGTGGGCGTAAAACAGATTGTCACCCAGGACCAGGCACGCTGGATCATCCCCAATAAACTGTTCGCCGATGATGAAGGACTGCGCCAAGCCGTCGGGGCTTGGCTGCGGTGCGTAACTGAAGCTGCATCCCCAGTGCGCGCCATCGCCGAGCAGCGCTTCGAAATGCGGCAGATCGCGCGGCGTGGAGATGATTAAAATCTCGCGAATTCCGGCCAGCATCAGCGTGCTGAGCGGATAGTAAATCATGGGTTTATCGTAGACCGGCAGCAATTGTTTGCTGACCGCCAGGGTGATCGGATACAGGCGCGTGCCGGAACCGCCCGCGAGAATCAGGCCTTTCCGATTTTTCATCGAGTCAATCCCAGGCGTTCTCCACGATAAGCCCCGGACACCACCCGCGCGCACCACTCTGGATTATCGAGGTACCACCGCACTGTTTTTGCCATCCCGGACGCGAACGTTTCCTGCGGCTGCCAGCCCAGTTCGCGTTGCAGCTTGGCGCTATCCATCGCGTAGCGCCAATCGTGCCCGGGGCGATCAGTCACGAAGGTGATCAGCGATTCGTAGTTCTGCGCGGGACGCGGCCTCATTTCATCGAGATGGGCACACAGGGTTTTAACGACATCCAGATTCTTCCGCTCGCTATTGCCGCCGATATTAAAGGTTTCGCCCACCGCTCCGCGTTCGAGCACGGCCAAAATAGCCCGTACGTGATCATCTACGTACAGCCAGTCGCGAATATTCTCGCCCTTGCCATAAACCGGCAACGACTCGCCGCGCAGCGCTTTTAGAATCGTGAGCGGCACGAGTTTTTCTGGAAATTGGAAAGGACCGTAATTGTTCGAGCAGTTGGTCAGGAGCACCGGTAAGCCATAGGTCTCATGCCAGGCTCGGACTAGATGATCGCTCGCGGCCTTGGAGGCGGAATACGGCGAACGTGGGTTGTAAGGCGTGGTTTCGGTGAAAAGCCCCGTGTCGCCGAGCGCACCGAAGACTTCATCGGTGGACACATGATGGAATCGAAAACTCGCTTTGTTCGCGGCCGGCAGAGTGTCCCAGTACTCACGGGCCGCCTGCAACAGGGCATAGGTCCCTTGGATGTTGGTTTCGATGAACGCGGCCGGACCATCAATCGAGCGATCGACATGCGACTCCGCTGCCAGATGGATGATGGCCTGCGGTTTGAAATCGCGGATCAAATTAAACATTACCGTCTGATGGCAGATATTCGCCCGGCTAAATCGATAAGCCGGGCTGTGGCTAACCGAGGTCAAGGACTCCAGGTTACCCGCGTAGGTGAGGTTGTCGACATTAAGCACCTGGCTCTTAGTGTGCCGGATCAGGTACCGCACGAGGGCGGAACCGATGAAGCCGGCGCCGCCGGTGACTAGAATCCTGGGAGGCATTTATTGCTCTTGATGATTTTGGATGAATCGTACGGGACGTTCGCATGCGGCGGAAGGCGCCGCAATTTTCCCTTCTATCGAATAGCGGCAGACCTTGCTGATGACTGCACTTCCTTGATTTGGAATAGCCGAAAAGCGCGGCGCTTTCCACCACCTACAAGCAAAGCTCACGCCGCCAAGTCCTCCAATATGGTGTCCAGCAACGCGCGAATGGGCGGCGCCATGTTGCGCTCGAAGGAATCTCGCTGGAGGCAGTACGGAATTCTGAGGCCGTGATGTTCGAGCGGGACCCCGACTTGTTCGAACTCTATGCCGTAACTACGCAGCCTGCGCGCCAGTTTTGGCTCCATGATTGCGAAAACCCGTTCGAGACCGCGACTGAGACCAAGCGCCGCTGCGCCCAAGTATAACCCCATCGCAATGTGCGGGAAGACGCGGCGCTCGGGGGTCACATCGGGCTCCTCGTCAGGCGGATTATCGGGGTGGTTTTGTTCGTTGCGCCGGCGGCGGAACTGGGAAATCACCGCTACCCGCGAGATTTCGCCTGCGCTCGTCCGCCAACCCGCGACAAGGCCAGGAAGCTCCAGCGCGTGACCGGCGTTCCGTAGCGCCATCTCCATGGGGAAGGGCGTGGTCGCGGCCTTTTCAGCCATGACGAGCCGGACACATCCCACAAATAGTTGACTTTCCCGGTGTTGAAGCAGGCAGGATTGGGAAACCCCGTCGTATTCATCGGTCTCAAACCCCTGCGGGAAACGCGCCTTGTCCTCCCAGCCGAGCTCTTGTGCATAAACCTGATAGCGAATGCGGTAAGCCTGCTGCCTCAGTAGCTCGCTGTGGGCCGGCACAATCGCAAAATAGCGCCGAAATTCGTCAACAATCTGCTTCGATTCCACGCGAGTTCCGGTCAATTATTCAGAGGTCAAAACGGTTTCGCTGCACATGTGAAAAAGTGTAACATCCTCGCCGTACAGTCAGGCTAAGTACGAAAACTAAAAACCTCCAGGAAGGAGAACACGATGCCTAAGCATCAACAGCTGGTGACCTCACTGGGTGCAACCGTCGTGATGGCGGACACCGAAGGCGATTTCTTGATTGCGGAACACGACGAGGCCGACGATGCGTACCTGGAGCCACCAGTCGCCATCGTGCAAAAACCTCAGGAAAGTCGGGACTTTGGGTCCGCCCTGAAGTTACTGCTCACAAGCACGACCTGCCATAAAAACTAAGTTTGCGAAGCCCATTACCGGAGGGGAACCGCAAGGCCCCCTCGCCGCTGGCCGCGCGGGGCGGCAGGCTAGGTCGCAATTCGGGCTTTAAATCGCGCTGTGCCATGTCCTACTGGATTGGCGTCTTCGCTCGCAACGACGGCGTTAGCCAGGTGGCGCTAACCTAGGACCTGTGCCTCCCGTCCGCAGGGCCTCCGCGCGCGCCTAACACGGAATGTTGTACTTTTTCAGTAAGTGATAGACCGTTGGTCGACTGACCCCCAGTAAATCGGCCGCTTTCCCGATCTGGCCGCCATTCACTGCCAGCGCCTGCTGGAGCGCATTGGCCTCGGCGGTTTCGCGGATCTCACGCAGGGTTTTGAAACCGACCGTCGCCGGCGTTTCCAGTTCAAGGTCGTAAGGTTCGATCATCGGGCTTTCAGCCATGATGACCGCGCGCTTCACCCGGTTCTCCAGTTCACGCACATTCCCCGGCCATTCGTAGAGATCAATTGCCGACAGGGCGCTTGGACTGAAGTCCCGCACCAAAGAACCATTGAGCTCCCGATTCTTGTTCAGCAGGACCCGCGCAATCAGGATCGCGTCCCCCGGGCGCTCGCGCAGCGGGGGGATCTGCACGCTCACCTCACTGATACGGTAATACAAATCTTCTCGAAACTGGTTTTGCGCTATCAGCGATTTGAGGTTCTTATGCGTCGCGCACAAGATTCGGACATCGACCGGGATTTCCTCGCGGCCCCCTACCCGCTCGACGACTCTCTCCTGCAGAAATCGCAGCAGCTTGGATTGTAAGGAAAGCGGCAAATCGCCCATTTCGTCCAGGAACAAGGTGCCGCCATCTGCATATTCCAACTTGCCCTTGGTCTGCTTCACGGCGCCTGTAAACGCGCCTTTTTCATAGCCAAAGAGTTCGCTTTCCAATAGCGTTTCCGGAATCGCTGCACAATTAATGGCGACGAAGCGCTTGTCCTTGCGTGCGCTGAGTCCGTGGGTGGCGCGGGCCACCAATTCCTTGCCCGTGCCGCTTTCGCCGAGAATCATCACAGTGGCCTGCGAAGGCGCGATGCGCTCGACTCGCCGGCACACCTCCAGCATTTGGGTGCTCGCACATAGGATGCCGGCCAGGGGTTCGCGTGCAGCCTGGCTCAACCGGCGGTTCTCGAGTTCCAGCTCGTGCATGCGCAGCGCGCGCGCCACGATCAGGCGCAGCACATCCGGGTCAATCGGTTTTTCGTAGAAGTCGAAAGCGCCCTGACCGACTGCGCGGACCGCGACTTCGCGATCGTCATTGCCGGTGATCACGATCACCTTCGTGGACGGCGCGAGGCGCAGGATATCGCTGAGGGCGCGCAAACCCTCTGAGGCATTCGCCGGATCGGGGGGCAGGCCTAGATCCAACGTCACCACTGGCGGTTCGAAGCGGCGTACTGCCTCCAATGCTTGTTCGCGGTCACCGACAATGCGGACGTCGTAATCCTCCAGCGCCCACTTGAGTTGCTTCTGCAACCCTGGGTCATCTTCAACGACCAGGATGCTGGCCTTAGTCATGCTGACTTCTCCCAGCGTTTCTCAATTTTAGCGACGCTATTTTCTTCGAGAGCAGGCAGGCTGATCCGGAAAGTTGTCCCTTTACCGGGCGTGCTATCGACTGTCAGACGCCCGCCCATGCTATTGACCACGTGCAAGCTTTCGTAGACCCCAATCCCCATGCCGCCCTTGCCCTTCGTGGTGTCGAAGGGTTTGAACAGTCGATTTTGAATGAAATCTTGAGTCATTCCGCAGCCGTTATCCGTTATCTCGATTGAGATCCTGGCCTGGCTCGCCTCCATGCTCACCTGTACTCTGCCATTCACCGCAGTCGCTTCCTGCGCGTTCTGCAGCAGGTGCTCGAGCACGGCAATAAAGCGATCACGATTTCCCAAGACCTGTAGCTGATTACCCGTGGCTTTGAACTCTGGAACAGGGCTCCGCTGCGTCACATGCGAGATTGCCTCACGCACACAGGGCGCCACCGTTAGCAGATCCGACGGGCCTGCCTGAGTATGCTTCAAATTACCCAGCATACGATTCATCTTAGCGACCGCATCGCCAATTGTATTGAATGCATCCGCAATGAACTCCGGATTGTCGCGATGCCGTTCGGAATTTCTTATCACCAAGGAGAGCTGCGCGATCACATTCTTCAAGTCGTGCACCAGAAACGCAGACAAGCGATTGAACGCCTCAAACTGCCGCGCATTGGCGAGCTCTTCGGTCGCCTGGATAAGGGCAAGATACCCGGCGGCTTGTCGACCGAGTGTGCCCAACAACGTTCTGTCCTCCCAGGAAATCTGCTGCGCAGCGCGTGCTTCGCACAACAGCACGATGGCCAGTAATTCATCGCCGTGATTAATCGGGACCAGCAACCAGGCACGCGGCAGCTCAAGCAACCAGGCGGGCACTCTCGCTTGTCCATCAACCGTCGCCTGTTCGGCTTCCGCGCGGATATCAATCACTTGATTGGAATCCTTTAGGATCGCAATAAGTGGATGGGCTTCGGGAATACTTTGCAGGCGTAGTGGGTCAACCTCCCAGGTTGCAACCATGTCATAAGCCTCCGTGACATTACGCTGCCACATCACACCGCCGGTGGCATCCATGATGTCCGCCATCGCGCGCAGCATAGTGCCGCGCAGTTCATTCGGGTGACTATCGCTTTGCGACAGGCGGTTGGTGAACGACAGCCAGACCTCGCTGTAATCGTATTTATCGCGATAGAAGTGCTTAGATAAGAAAAGACGCAGGCGAGAGCGGAGCCCCGCAGAACCGATGATAGAAATGAGAAGCACGAACCCTGCGAACAGGAACACGCTGCGCAGGGCGTTGCCCCATTCTCCGCCATAGGCCCTTAAATAATAACCAGCACCGGCCATCGCCAGAAGGTATAAACCAACACCAAGTAGGGCAGTGCTGTGGAAGACGATATGGCGAGAGACGAAGAGATTGAGTTTCCATTCGCGGTTACGCGCGGCGGAAATCGCAATTAACGGCACCGCCAGCGCATTTGCCGCGCCACGACCCGCCCACAGTGACGAATCGATCCGATTGAATAGCACTCCATCCGCATAGAGCACGAAGTCATACGCATAAACCGCGCCCACGCCCAGGCAGAAATACTTAATCGCCCAGCGGCGCTCGGGATTCGTATTCCGATAAAGCTGCTCGATCAAAATTAGCCCAAGAACCGCAAATGCCAACAGGGACGCGAAGGTCACCTTGGACAACACATCTTGTTTTACGCCAAACCAGTCGAAGTGCGCGGCGAGCAAGGTCGTGAGCGACAACAACGATAACCAGACGATGAGCCTACGGGTGCGGTTGAAAATGCCTGTGTTAACCGGCTGCTGCCAACCCGCGCCAAGGAGATTCAAAAACAAGGTAAACCAGGCGAGATTTCTGAGCACCTCAACTATCCACAACCCGTTGAGATCAAGCACCGCAAAAATTTCCAGGTAATACAGCGCCTGAAGCAGCAACCAACCAGCGGAAATCGCACTCGCGACCGTTAGCCACCTGCCGATACTTGAGCGATGGCGATCAACCAGCAGGGATACCGTGAAGATTGCGAAGCCGGCCGCGCCGAGCAGAGAGGAAAGAATTAGAAAGTTCGGCATTGCGCGCGTTCCTTGAGGATGAGCATCGCCGGCAATATCGGACGTAGGGTCCGACGAGCAACCCGCACGCGCGGGGCAGTCTCAAGCTTCAGCGCGCACCCTTCCCCCAAAGTATAACCTGGACCGTCTGGAGCAGAATGTTCACGTCAAGAAAAATGCTGTAATTTTTGAGGTAGTAAAGGTCGTACTGCAGTTTTTCGCGAGAATCTTTGATCGACGAACCGTAGGGATACGAGACCTGCGCCCAACCAGTAATTCCAGGCTTCACGTGATGCCGGAGGTCATAGTAGGGAATGGCCTGCGCCAGCTCCGCGACGAACTCCGGGCGCTCCGGGCGCGGGCCGACGAAACTCATGTCGCCCATCAGTACATTGATTAACTGCGGCAGCTCATCTGCCCTGATCTTACGAATAATTCGCCCGACCCAGGTGACTCGCTCATCTTCTTTTTTTGCCCATACCGGGTGACCATCGCGCTCGGCATCCACCCGCATGCTACGAAATTTAAACACATTGAAGATTTTGCCACGGAGACCCACGCGCTGCTGTCGATAGAAAACTGGTCCGCCAGACTCGCTGACTATTGCAAGGGCTGTAATAAGAAGAACGGGCAGCATCACCACAAACAGGATTAGCGCAAGAACGATATCTAAGACGCGCTTTTCTGTTTTCTTAAGCACTGCCTGCGTGAAACCATCGGCAAAAATCACACTGCTCGGGTGCAAAGCATCCAGCCGAATCTTGCCCAGCTGCCGCTCGAGGAAAGCCCCTTCTTCGAGAATGCGGATGCCGTGCATTTTGCAGTCAAGAATCTGATTGACCGGCAGACCTTTACGGCGGTCATCAATTGCCACCACAATCTCGTCTGCGGCGAAACGATCAGCAAGCTCGCGCAGTGAGCCATTAGGTTTAATGATTCGTGTTTCAGTGACCAGCCGGGTATCGATGCCGATATCGACAAAGCCCACCAACGTTACCCCAGTGCGATCAGAGGCCCGCCGAAGATTCTCAATCTGGCGTGCGCGTTCACCCACCCCGAGCACGAGCACTCGACGAGCGAACCGCGCATCCGTAGTGGCCGAACAGACTAACCGGCAGGTTGCGATGCCAATAAAGGAACTCGCGAGCGCAACTCCAATCGCCATGCCGCGCATGATCAAAGTAGGCAGCGCCAGGTAGAACAAGCCCATCACCATAAAGCCCACCAGAAAGCTCATGAGCAGACGAATCAACGTGGCGACCGGGCCGTCACGCTGCTCTCGTTGATAGAATCCCATCGCGATCATGCCGCAGATCATCGCGACACTGAAAGCTACCGCCTTCGTCCAGAGCGGGACGCCTGGATCCGTAAATGGGTGTGCCGAAGTGGGTGATTGTTCGAGCGCCATGCCGAACATGGCGCCGAGGTAGATGGAGACCATCAGGATCAAGGTTTCCGCGAGCCCGAGCAAGAGCAAGGTGATCGGGATGTAATGTCTAAAGATTCTGAGCATCTAGATTCCGTTAGGGCGAGGATTTCGGATGAGGGCTACACCAGCAATTCCGGCCCTACCCCTGCCTGATGAGACCTCACAAACTAATACAGCAACCCATGTGCCAATTTAGCTTCCGGAGTGACCCCATTAGCCAGGAAAGTTTCGCAATGTGACGCGGCGCTCAATTAATCTGACGATTCGCAGATCTACTTATCGGAGCACAGACGCCACTTCTTTAACGAAGCGGTCCGCGACGCGCACGAAAAGCGGCTCCGACGGCGGCCCGTGACAGGGCTTGTCGTGCCCCGACGACAACTGTCTGACCCCGACATTTTTGGGCACTTCGCCTTCGTGAAGACCCCTCACGCGGCTCAGCTGGACAGTTAAAATCAGGGTACTTTTGACGCCGCAACCCGGGGCGCAGGCGCGCCACCGGTTTTTGTGAGGAGCTGCGCCAATAGATCGAGCAGAATCTTTTTCTTGATCGGTTTGCTCATGTGCGCAGTGCATCCCGCCAGCAGACTGCGATCGATCTCTTCCTTCACGGCATGCGCGGTCAGTGCGATGATTGGGATGGGCTGACGCCCTGACTCACTCTCATAGGCCCGAATCACTCTGGTCGCCTCATGCCCGTCCATGACCGGCATTTGAATATCCATTAGCACCAAGTCAAAGCGTTGCGCACGATACCGCAACACTGCCTCCGCGCCATTCTCCACTTCTTCGATTTCGTAAGGCGCATCCTTCAGGTACGCGCGGACTAACAGCCGATTGTCCGAATTATCTTCGACTAACAACACAGCGTAACGTGGCGCATCCGCGCTAGCGTCGCTTGCCCTACTCGGTGCTACCTCGCTAGGCTTTTGCAACACCTGCGCCAGGGAGCTGTATAAGTCCTTACGCTTAAGCGGCTTAACCAGATATCCGCCGAGACTCAGGGCGTTTGCGCGTGCAATATCCTCGCTCAAATTAGATGAGGTAAGCATTAAAATGGTGCGTGGATTCACCCCTTTGGTGAGCAGCTCCTGGATCGTCGTAAAGCCATCCATCTCCGGCATTTGAGAATCACACAGGATGATGTCGAACCCGGTTAGCGCATTATGTGGCGTCGTCAACGCACGGATCGCCTCGCGCCCGCTGGCGGCTTCGATCACGCGCGCACCCGCCGCGCCCAGGGTTTGCGCGAGAATCAGACGATTAGTGGTGTTGTCATCGATGATGAGGAAAGATTTTCCCGCCACATTCGGCATCGGCACGCTGGGCACGCCGTGCGGGTTACCGAGGCGCAGCGAGATCTCGAAGCTGAATTGACTACCACGACCCACCGCGCTCTCAACCCAGATGTGACCATCCATCATCTCAACCAGGCGCTTGCAGATCGCGAGTCCTAAGCCCGTCCCGCCGTACTTACGGGTGGTAGACGAATCAACCTGCGTAAAACTCCCAAAGATAGACTCAAGCTTTTCACTCGGAATACCGATGCCGGAATCGGCCACCGTGCAACGCAACCGCAAATCCTGCGCATCACCTGCGATCATCTGCGCAGACACCAGGATTTCGCCTTCAGCGGTGAACTTCACCGCATTCGCAATGAGATTGAGCACGATCTGGCGCACGCGAGACGGATCGCCGACCAGGCAGACCGGCACTTCGGGCGCAACACTCACTGCAAGTTCTAACCCTTTAGCGGAAGTCTTAAGCGCATAAATATCGGCGGCTTGCTCGAAGAGATCGCGGGGTTCAAATTCAATCTCTTCCAACACCAACTGACCCGCCTCTATTTTCGATAAATCGAGGATGTCGTTAACTAAACTCAACAACGCTTCACCAGCGTTCTTGAATACGCCGACGTAACGCAGCTGTTCTCTCGACAATGAAGTATCACCGAGCAACTCTGCCATCCCGATAATCGCGTTGAGTGGTGTACGAATTTCGTGGCTCATGCTGGCTAGAAAATCGGATTTCACTTTCGACGCGGTGAGTGCCTCATCTCTCGCTAACGCGAGTTCATAAGTTTGGCGGCGAACCTGCTCCTCGATCACGCGATTGCGGGCGGCCAGCTCGCGAGTCTGCATTTCCTTGGCGCGCGCGAGCGCAATTAACAGCAAGGTGACGCCCGCGCTCAAGATTAGGGCAGTCAACAGGAGCGCGCGATCCAGATCTCCCCACCCAAGCGCGCGCTGCGCGTTAAGTCGCAAGGTGTAGTGATCGAATCGGATCTGGCTGCTCTGGTTAAGCTGCTTGATCACCCGATGCGCGTTCTCCACCAGCGGGGTTTTGCGCAGCAAGAGTCGGCGTCCACCGACTCCTTCGGATTCCAGGACCAATTCAAACGGCACCGTGCTCTCATCCACACGGGTGCCAAGCAGTTTTTGCGCATCAACAAACACGATAACAAGCCCCGCGACGCGCGCAGAATCGCCGCGCTTGAGCCTGATTCGTCGCGCTATGGCGTACTCGGCAACGTTCAGCCCATTCTCACCTAGCGAAATGGGCATCCCGGCATCCACTTCCAGTGTCGCGCGCAGGTCTGCGGCAGACGCGTCGGCTTCGCGCATACTCAATTGACTTGGGAAGCGCCGAGCGCGATCTGCAGCGCAGGCATCAGTCAGGGTCAGTTCAGCTGTGTTCTGTGGCGAAATTGTGTACCACGCGACAGCGCTGACATAGGGTTGTTCGCGCAGTGCCTCACGACAATATCCGCTGAAGCCCTCGCCGACGGAAGCGTCGCCCTTCAGCCGCAACAAGCGCGCAAAGGACTGTAGAGCACTGTCGGCGGCGCGCGCCTGCGTGCGCGCAGTCTCATCGAAGGACACTAATTCATAGGCGAAGGCGCGCTCCTCGCTGTCCAGCGAATTGTTCCAGGCCAACGTCAGAAGCACCGCAGAAAAAGACATCCCTAAAACAGCGGCCACGGTGTAGAAGATCCAACTCGATGGGTGGTGCTCGCCTACTCCTCCCAGGTCATTCATTTGCGGGATTGGCGAACACGGGTCGCACTCTCTCGAGGTAGTCTGCGAGTTCGGCCGTGGCCGCGAGGATTACCTCGTCTGTGCCTTCAAGCGCTGCCTTTTCAATCCGATCGCCATAATCAGTGATGGGATCGAACCCATAACCACCGCCAGCCCCTTTCATAGAATGGCCGATAAGCCTAATTGCCACGTAATCTCGTTGCAGCAGAAGTGACCGTAACGATTCCACATCGCGGCGTCGATTCGCGAGAAAGCCTGGAATCAAATCCTTGAGATCTGGGTCGATGGCGACCGGGATGGTGGTGTCGTTCATGTCGCGCTTCGCAGAGGTGCTAGCGGCTATCAGCGCGAAACTGCGCCGCTTCGATGCGATGTAACTCAAGCAATTTATAGAATTCGGTCCGATTCCTACCTGCAATGCGCGCTGCCGTCGCCACGTTTCCGTGTGCGACACGCAAAACGCCGATCAAGTAATTTTTTTCAAAGGAATCGCGGGCATCTTTCAGGGTTTGGAGGCGGCCTGGCTCCCCCCGTAACGCCCGCTGTGCCATCACCAAGGAGATGACTTCTCCTTTGGTCAAGGTCGCGCATTGCTCCACCACATTAACCAATTGACGGACATTGCCCGGCCACGCCGTGGAGAGCAAGTAATCGGTCGCCTCGGTCGCGAAGCGCTTTAGGCGGGTGCCGGTTTTCTCTGCATATTTGCCGAGGAAATGTTCTAGTAGCACGGGGATATCCTCTCTCCGCTCAGCCAGGCCCGGCAAGCGAATTGGCACCACGTGCAAACGATAGTAGAGATCTTCGCGGAACTCACCGGCTTTCACCAAAGACTCCAGATCGTGATGAGTTGCAGAAATAATCCGCACATCGACGGCAATGCCCTTGGTCGCCCCGACTGGTCGCACTTCGAGATCCTGCAGAACCCGCAACAGCTTCACTTGGAGCGACAACGGCATATCGCCGATTTCATCTAGAAACAGCGTCCCGCCATGGGCCGCGAGAAAAAGCCCTTCGTGCCGCGAATTTGCGCCGGTGAAAGCGCCCTTCTCATGGCCAAACAATTCCGATTCCAGTAACTGCTCAGGAATCGCGCCGCAATTGACGCCGATAAAGGCCTGCTCGCGACGCGGGCTGGCGCCGTGAATCGCTCGCGCCAGAATCTCCTTACCCGTGCCAGTATCTCCGCTGATGAATATGGAGATATCCCCCGCCGCCAACAATTCAGCCTCTTCCAGCAACTCACGAATCCGCGCGCTGCGATGAATGATCGTAGCGCCAAATACACCGCTCTCGATTTGTCGGTTTCGGGCAATGGCGACCTGCGCCTCGACCTCGCTGAGGACTTGTTCTTTCTGCGGCGGCTTGGTTAAAAACGCCGCAGTCCCCAAATGAGTCGCTTTGACCGCATCTGAGATTTGCGCCTGCCCGCTCAACATGATGACAGGCAGTAAGGGATACAGCGCTTGCACTTGGGTGAGCAGCGCCATCCCGTCCATCCCCTCCATACACAGGTCGGTGATCACGACGTCCGGGCGTGCGATAGACAATTGAGTTAGTGCCTCTGCACCGGAGGACACCACCCTGGGGGTATATCCCGCGTTGGATAACCAAGCCGATAGCAAGCGCAGAATGTCGTGATCGTCATCGACCAGCAAGACCGTCCCTGCGCGATTAGTCATCTCATCCATGCGTGGAGGACTCTCTGGTTAACGTGCTCTGCCTACTCCACAGTCACCGACTTCGCCAAGTTTCGTGGTTGATCAACGTCTGCCCCTTTGAGTACTGCGACGTGGTAGGCCAGTAGCTGGAGCGGAATGGTATACACGATGGGCGCGATAATATCGGCTACCGCCGGAATCGGAATTACCTGGAAACCTGCCCGCGCTGGCACGTTTACTTGGGAGTCTGCGAAAACATAAAGGGCACCACCGCGCGCGCGCACCTCCTCCAAATTCGACTTAAGCTTCTCTAACAAATCGTTGTTAGGTGCGATGGCGACCACCGGCATTTCGTCATCAACCAGCGCCAATGGGCCGTGTTTGAGCTCACCTGCGGGGTACGCCTCGGCGTGGATATAGGAGATTTCCTTTAGCTTTAGCGCGCCCTCCATCGCAATCGGAAACATCGTGCCGCGCCCCAAATACAGCATGTGGTGTTTGTCGACGAAGGACTCAGCCAAGGTTGCAATCGCGTCGTTCAATTCGAGCGCTAAATTGGCTTTGCCCGGCAAACTTTCGAGCAACGCAACGAGTTCGGCTTCACGATTCGCGTCTATTCCGTGCCGACGCCCCAGCGCAATGACCAGCAACATGAGTGCGACAAGCTGCGTGGTAAACGCTTTAGTGGAAGCGACCCCGATTTCGGGGCCAGCGCGGGTCATTAATACGAGTTCCGATTCGCGGGTCAATGAACTCTCGGGGACGTTACAGATCGCCAGCGTATGCGCGTAGCCATTTTTCTTGGCCTCGCGCAGTGCCGCGAGTGTATCGGCTGTTTCGCCCGACTGCGAAATGGTCACGAACAGCGAATTGGGGGTGACGACTGCGCGACGATATCGATATTCGCTCGCGACCTCCACGGTGCATGGGACACCCGCAATCCCTTCAAACCAATAACGCGCGACCATCCCAGCGTGATAACTCGTGCCACAAGCAACGATGGTCACGGAGTTGATCTTGTCGAGCTTCTTGGCCGCGTCCCGTCCAAAGCTTTCATCAAGCACTCTGCCATCAACCACCCGACCTTCGAGAGTCTCGGCAAGTGCTCTCGGTTGCGTGAAGATCTCCTTGAGCATGAAATGGCGATAACCATTCTTCTCGGCGGTGTCCGCTGTCAGCCGTGAAATCGATTCGGGCCGCTGCACGACGTTGCCCGCTAAATCATAGATGACGACCTGCTCCCGGGTAATATCCGCGAGATCGCCGTCTTCCAGAAAGATGAAACGCTGTGTGACTGGCAATAACGCGAACACATCGGAGGCAATAAAATTCTCACCAATACCAAGGCCAATCACCAAGGGACTACCCCGGCGAGCGGCCACGAGTCGCCCGGGACAATCCTTAGCGATGACCCCAAGTGCGAAGGCGCCTTCCAGCACCTGGGTCGCTTTTTGCACAGCGACAAGGAGATCCACGCCAGTGCTCAGGTAACGGTAAATCTCATTCACCCCGACTTCCGTATCCGTTTCAGAGGAAAATTCAAAGCCGTCCGCGAGTTGTGTGCGTCGAAGCTCGCCGTGGTTTTCAATAATTCCATTGTGAACGAGCGCGACCAGCTCACGGCAAATATGCGGATGTGCGTTACGCATACTCGGCGCGCCATGGGTTGCCCATCGCGTGTGGGCGATGCC
>JANOVQ010000075.1:0-3172 GCA_031417495.1 Pseudomonadota bacterium
GTTACCGCCCGCGCTGCGCTATCACTTTCCATGTGTCGCTTGCGCGGGAGGTACGCTCTGGCCAGTCTCCTCCAGCGACTTTGGGTGGGCGGTATTTCCGCTTCGTAATTTAGTCTTGCTCATCCCAGTGAAAATGGTGGAGCAGCCGATGCGCAACGGGTGAAATCACCAGTGCGGCCGTCACGATAAACACCAGCCCGGCGTAAAGCGCATAGGCTCCCGCGAAGAGCTTTCCCGCTGACGTTTGCGGTGGGTTGACCGGCCCCATCCCGCCCAACAACATCGCGGCATTGAGGAAGGCATCGATCCACGACAGATCCTCGAAATGCATGTAACCAAGCATGCCAATCGCGAGCGACCCCCCCAGTAAGCCGAGTGCCAACAGCAAGTGGCCCAGCAGACGCTGCACGAACCCGGTGGGCGGCAGTGGGGGCTGGTGCTTAGACTCGTACATCGCTATGCCTCATCCAGTGGCGTGGCAATCAAACGTTCGCTCAAAGCGTTGTTCATTGACCGGACTTCCCCATTGCGTGCCAGTTTGCTGGTGCATGAGTTTGAATCCGAATTTTTCATATAGATGCCTCGCGGATGTGAGGCCCTCAAAGGTCCACAGATAAACGCGCGCGTAACCCTGTGATCGGCAAAACTCCAGCGCGGTGGCCAACAGGCTGTTGCCGATGCCTTTGCCGCGCGCACTGTCCGAGGTGATAAACCAGCGCAGATGCACACTCGCTTGATCCTGCTGCCCACCGTCGATCACGAGCGAACCGTGCACGACGTTATCGATTAGCGCGAGCCACAAGCCGTCGCGGGAATCATCGTAGCGCACGCAGAATTCCGCGAGCTCGCGCGCCACCTTGCTCTCAAACTGCACCCCGAAACCGACATGCTCATGATAGTAGTGCGCGTGCAACTCGGCGATGCGGCCGATGCAGCCGGGGAGATAGCCGTTATGGAGGGTGACGTTTATCGTGCAAGGCTCCGATATGAGTCAGCCAGACGGGCGCGCGATCGAGTCCTACTTCCACGCCGGAACTCCCCACCCTGTGCTTCGGCTCCGTTGCGCATCCCTAATGGCCTCTACAGCTTCCCTTCTTCCAAAAAACTAAAGTATCGCGCGCGGTTGAAGATGATGTGGTCAAGCAGCTCGATACCAATGATTTCCCCCGCTGCTTTGAGCTGGGCCGTGATGTTAATGTCGCTTCGCGACGGTTCAACCCCACCACTCGGATGATTGTGCGCAACGATGACAGCCGAAGCCCGGTCGGATAGCGCATCCGCGAAAACTTCGCGGGGATGCACCGGGCTCCGGTCAATCAGGCCAATCGAAACAACGCGAATGTTCAGGATCTCGTTTGCACCATTGATGCTGGCGCAGAGGAAGTGTTCCTGCTTGCGATCGGCATAGTGTCGGATATGCGGCAACAGGTCCGCCGGTGTTTCGATTTTTGCGCCCTCCGGCTTGATGCGGCGGCGGGCGAACTCAATCGCCGCAAGAATCAGCGTGGCCTTGGCATCACCCACGCCTTCGAATTGCATGAGGTCGTCGGCTTTCACCTCCAGACCCTTCTCGTCAATGAGTCGCGCCATTTTCCCGGCGAGCGTCATGACATCCATTCCTGGCGTGCCTTTCCAGAGTAGAACCGCCAGCAGCTCTCGATCGCTCAAGGCGGCCGCGCCTTTGCGCAGCAGTTTCTCGCGCGGCCGATCGGCTTCGGGCATCTGTTGCAGGATCTTGCTCATGGCCTCACGCCGGAGACGCCAGGTGATGCTGGATCACGGTGAACGCCATGATGTCGAAAATTCCGCTCGCGTCGGTGTATTTCGGATCCGATAGTTCCTCGTAACGTCCGCGTCCATCGTAGGCGCTCTGAATCTCACCGTTCACCTGCCCGCGATAAGCGCCTTCGAGGTAGAGGTGATCGTCCCGGTGAGCGGTGACGGTGCTCCGAATGACCGGGTCGGCAGCTTTCTCCTCAGTGACCTGCTTGATGTAGAGCGCCTCCTCGTCAGTGATGGCGAACCTGGTCTGGATCTCGGTAATCATGTCCTGTACAGACACCTTCTTCGGAGGCGGGCCAGCGCCCTTCTTCCCCGTCCCCGGTCTGAGTTTGACCGTTCCACCGCCGCGCTCCACGCCCTGGTATTCAACGGCGGCCTTGCTCACTTCCGTCCGGCGAATCTGCTTCATCAGCTCGGACACACTGCCTGCCTTGATGAGCTGTGGGCCGACATATTCCGCGAATGTGGCGAACTGCGTGATCTCCGGGGTAAACGTGAAGAAGCAGGTAAGGAAATGAAAACACTTCACGAAACGGGCGAGCAGGTAAACGAATTCCTTGCGCGCTTCCAAGTCGGTGAGCTGGGCGCGAAAGCGATTCCGCAGCGTGTTGACCGAGAACTGCACCCGGGCATCCGTGCCGATCTCGAGAAGCCTTACGAGATCAGTCGCATCCTTCTGCGTAAACACGCCCGCAGCCAGAATCTCGGCGTGCAATTTCGGGGCAAGCGCCTGGTCTGGCTCTTCCGGCTCGAAGGGCGTGCCCCTGCGGTATTTGACGAACGCCTTGAGGATCCCCTTCGCATTGTTGGTGAAATCCACCACCACGACCCGATCCTTCCCCTCGTGGCAGCGGTTCAGGCGTGACAGCGTCTGCACGGCGTTACGGTCCAGGACCGGCTTATCGAGGAACATGCCGGCGAGTAGCGGCTGATCGAAACCGGTCTGGAACTTGTTGGCGACGATCATCAGGCGATAGTCGTCACCCTCGAACCGCTGCTCGATCAGCTCACCGTCCTTCAACTCATTGACCGCGTGTTCGCGAACTTCTGCGTTGGTTTCGGGATGCGTGAAATCCGAGAACGCGAAGAGCGCCTTATAGATCGCCCCGCGCTCCTTGAGCTTCTCCTGGATGATCTGGAAATAGCGCAGCCCGGCAACGCGGGAGGTAGTCACGATCATCGCCTTGGCGCGTGCGCCGATGAGCGGCATCACGTCACCCTCGAAGATGCGCAGCATCACCTCGGCCTTGTATTGAATCAGCCCATCATCCTGGAAGGCCACGTTCTGGAGCGCCTTGGACACGACCCCCTTGGGATAGAGTTTCTCCTCGTCCAGGGTCGGCACTACTGGGCAATGCAGGTTGTAGAGGGTCTTGTAGGAAATGATGCT
>JANOVQ010000076.1:0-5203 GCA_031417495.1 Pseudomonadota bacterium
CGCGAGGTGCTGGCCGAGGCACTCGCGCCTCTGGGCCGAATACTGGCTGAGCGCGCGGGCGGGGGGCACATTTTGCTCGACTATCGGCTCGGTGCGTTGCCAGGACTGACCACCGAGTGGGCCGCGCAGGTCCTGCCAGCGAACGCCGCGCTGACGGGTTGCACCCACAGCCCCGACCTGACCAAACCTGAGAGCAGCGGGGTGACCCTGCGCACGGCCTTGGCAGTGGTGCCAACCGCCGTCCAATTGGCGCTCGCGCCGGCTCGTCACCACGCACGCGAACCTCGCAGGCCCGCGTTGAATGCCACCCACGTGGTACACGAACACGTGGCTTATCCGCTGTCCATGCACGCGCTCTACCTCACCGCACGCGGTACCATCGAACGCAGCACCGGCCCCGATGTGCTCGGCAAGGTGATCTCGGAGTCCGACGGCGCGCGGGTGGAGATACTCGGCGGGACTGCCCTCCAGTTGAACGGGCAAGTGCTAAATGGCAGCACGTCCTTGGCGCCGGGCGACCGGCTGGTGGTGAGCGGGACGCCCTTGGTGTGCACGTTAATCAGCGTTCGCCGCGACGATGCGCTTTAGGCGGCGCCCCTTTTCAATCTTCACGCTGTCATTCCTGGACGTGATGTGCTGCGGCTTCGGCGCCGTGGTGTTGCTCTTCATGATTTTGAAGCATGAAGCCATCGTCAAGGAGCAGGTTCAGCAGGTAGATCTCAGTGAAGAAGTGGCGCTTTTGCAGCAGGAACTCGCTAAGGTGCACGCAGAGGCGTCCGCCGCCTCCGCGGAGACGACGACTGCAGACGCCCAGCTCGCAGCCCTGCTCGCCGAATCCGCCACCGCGCGCGCCGCGCTCCTCGCTGCCCGCTCGGCACTCAAGCCACAGAATGCACCAGCCGTCACGCGGCAGGATGTGGCGTCACTGAAAGCCGCCTTGCGCAAGCTCGAGAGCGAAAAAAAACAGTTACTCTCTGAACTCAATGCCAAATCGCAGCAGGTCCGCACCTTCGCCGGCGAAGGTAATCGCGAGTACCTTACCGGCATCAAAGTCGGCGGAAAACGGACGCTTATTCTCCTCGATGTCTCGGCCAGCATGTTGGACGAGACCATCGTGAACGTGCTCCGCCGCCGCAACATGGATGATGCGGCCAAGCGGCGCTCGGAAAAATGGCGCCAGGCCGTGGATACCGTGGATTGGATCAGCGCGCGCTTCACGCCCGGGGCGCAATATCAGATCTATACCTTCAACAACGAAATCCATGCGGTGCTGCCTGACTCCGAAGGACGGTGGTTGAACACGGATAATCGCAACGAATTCGAGCAAGCGATCAACGCGGTAGGCCAACTGATTCCCGGCGGTGGCTCAAATCTCGCCAAAGCGCTGCAGGTACTGCGCACGTTACAACCCCAGGCGGACAATGTGTTCCTGATCACCGACGGGTTGCCTACCCAGGGGCTGTCTGGGAGCAGCCGGCGCACCGTGACCGGCAAACAGCGGATCGAATATTTCGAGCAAGCGCGCTCGCAAATGCCGGATGGCTCCCCCCTCAATGTCATTCTGCTGCCAATGGAAGGCGACCCGATGGCACCCTGGGCCTACTGGGGGCTGGCGATGCTGACCCGGGGCTCGTTCCTAACACCCGCCTACGACTGGCCGTAGCACTGCAATGAAACTCACGCGGCGTGATCCACCAGAAATTGGCATTTCGTTTCTCGACACCATCACCTGTGGAATCGGCGCGATCATTCTCCTGATGGTAATCAGCACTACGACCCCGCACCGACCCGAGGCCCCGCAAAGCGATCCGCGCGAAGCACAGATCAGCCTGTTGCAACGGGAATTATTCGCTTCACGGGATGAAGTACGCGCGGTGATCGAGAAATTGACCGCGCAACGCGCGGCACTGGCAGCGCAGGAGAAAGCAATCAAGGAGACCGAGCGCGCGATCGCGGCGACCCAGGCGCAGGACACTCAGCACACTGCCGCGGAACAGGACGCCGCACTCAACGCGAAAGTGCTCGGCGAATTACAAATCGCCCAGCAGCACCTGACCGCAGAGATGCAGCGGCTGTACGCTCAACGCAACCGACCGCGCAACGAGAACATGATCGGCGGAATCCCGGTGGACAGCGAATACATCGTGTTCCTAATCGACACTTCCGGCAGCATGTTCAACTACGCCTGGCCCAAGGTGCTCGAGCAGATCGTGCAAACGCTGTCGGTTTATCCGCGTGTTAAGGGCATTCAAGTCATGAATGACGAAGGCAGCTACATGTTTCCTGAATACGCAGGGCGCTGGATCGAAGATACCCCTGCGCGCCGCCGCGCCGTCGTTGAGCGGCTCCGCACTTGGAATGTCTTCAGTAATTCTTCACCAGCCGAAGGAATTGAGGCTGCGATTCAGCAGTTTTATCGCGCTGATCGGAAGATCAGCCTGTATGTGTATGGCGATGAATTCACCGGCCGTTCTATTCGCGAAGTGGCCGACGCAGTCCGTCGTCTGAATCGTCCGAATCGTGGGGGAGCGCCGCTGGTGCGCATCCACGCGATAGGGTTTCCGGTGCAGTTTGCCAATCCACCGGGCATGCAGATTACCGGCATCCGCTTTGCGGCACTTATGCGCGAATTAACACGCCACAATGGCGGCAGCTTTGTGGGCCTCAATTCTTTTAGGTAAAACGGGTACGGTCCGATGAAAAAACGCTTCCCTTTCGACTTCTTCTACATGCTGTTCACGTTGTTGCTATCGGTGATCATCGTGCACACGTTGTACACCACGGTGGTGCGCCCCGCGGCGGCGGCAGTCAAACAAAGCTGGGTTGAACGCTGGAAGGTGGAGCCGACCTTTGCGCCCACTCCGGATCTGATGGTGATCGTGCATGAACAGGAACCGGAATCCTGTTTCATTCTTACGCTGTGGGCGGGTTTTATTCTCGGCTACCGGTGGCTGTTGATGAGTCGCGAGCGTGCGCTACTGGAAACCGAGTTCATCGGCTTGAAGGGTGGCCAAGTCATTTTTCCGGAAGATGTGCGTGAATTTTCGCGCCATATCGAGCAATTGACTGAGGACCAGCAACGGCGCTTTTTACCGCGTGCCCTCAAAGTCGTGATGAATCGCTTCGGCGCTACACGCAGCGTGCAGCATGCGGCGAGTGCGGGCCGCGACGAGTGCGAGTTCGAGGCTTCGCGGCTCGATTCGGAACTTTCGCTGATCCGATTTTCGGTGTGGGCGATTCCTGCCGTGGGCTTTGTCGGTACCGTGCGTGGTATCGGTGCCGCGCTTCAACAAGCGCAGCGCGCGGCGGCCGGGGACGTCACCGGGGTGACGCAGGGCTTGGGGATCACTTTCAACTCGACCCTGGTCGCACTGAGTTTGTGTATTGTGGTGATGTTTTTTCTGCACCAGCTGCAGTTGTCGCAGGACCGTCTGGTGCTCGACACCAAATCCTATGTGGACGATCACCTGGTGCGCCACCTGCGTGAACGGTGAGCGGGGTCGGCGGGAATGGGGCGCACGCCCTGCCCTGACAATCTCTGACGATTGAGCGATTGACCTGGACCCGCGATGGAATTGAGATAGGGTCGTTCGACAATCGTCCGCGCCAGGGACCCCATCACAATGCCTCACGCCTCCGCCCACCGTAGAACTTTTCAACACCGCAATTGGCTTGCCGCCATCGCCATCGTGGCCTTTGTCATCGTCGTTGTCACGATCGGGATTTAAAGCACTGCGGCGGCGAGTGCATCCAACTCGCGGCGAATCTCATCCGCTGATCGCGCATTTATCCATAGGGTTACCTGCTCCACCCCCAGCGGCGAAAACTGTTCGATCTCCTTGCGCGTCCGCCACTGGTGCTGCGCGCCGAAGATCGTGATCCGAATTGATTTCGGATCTCGCCCTGCCGCTTCCGCGATGGCGTGTAACTGATCACGCCCATCGGTCACCTGCGCCACCTTGTGCACGACCGGCAACCAACCATCGCCATAGCGCACGATGCGGTGAAACACCCGCTTCGCCCATTCATCACCGAACATGATGCCGCCCAGATAAATCGGCGGATGCGGGCGTTGCACCGGTTTGGGGAAACAGCGCACGGGAGGATAGTCATAGTACTTGCCGTGATATTCCGATTCGTCGTTCATCCAGCAAGTCTTCATCACTTCAATCGCCTCACGGACCTGGGTCCAGCGGTGTTCGAAATCACCGCCGAGGATCTCACACTCCTCTTTGTTCCAGCCAGCACCAATCCCGAAATGAAAGCGGCCGCCGCTGAAGCTGTCGAGTGAAGCAATTTCCTTTGCCAGATGCAGTGGATTACGCTCGGGCACCAGCAGCACGCCGGTGCCCACTTCGAGGTGAGTCGTCGCGGTCGCCGCCCGCATTAACGCAATCAGGGGATCCGGCATCTGCCATAAATACTCCGGATCCGGCGCGGCGCCGGGCTTGGGATTGCCCGGATATGGAGTGGAATACTTGACCGGCAAAATGACATGGTCTGGAACCCAATAGGAGGCAAACCCAAGATCCTCCGCATGCCTGGCCACAATCGCGGGATCTGCCACCGCGTCAGGCAAAATCGAGAAAACCCCTACTTTCATATTCCCTCCGGTGTAATCAGAATGACGCTAGGCTGCAGTCCTGACCGTGAGACTGCGCGCGTAGCCTAACGAGGATGTCGCTGACTTTCATCCCCCCGCATACGCGACACGCTTTGAAAACTTAGAAAACCTGTAGTAAGGAGTAGGCAATGGGCAGCCCCGGCACTGTCGGCACCACTAAGTTGTTTGAGAATGACCAGATCATTTTGTGGGAATTCGTACTTGAGCCAGGCGCGACTACCCCACTCCATACGCACCTTCACGACTATGTGTGGTATGTACTGGAGGGAACCAAACTCGAAGTCTTCGACCAGCACGATAAATATCTCGGCGCGATCGATGCAGCCACCGGCGCGATCTTTCCACTGCGCCTCGAAGGCGACGAACTAGTGACCACTGACGGCACGGGCTTGCGCGCGCCAGCCACCCACAGCGCACGTAACGGCGGGCCTACCCGCTATCGTGAAATTCTGGTCGAGACGAAACACAAGGGAGCAGCATGAGCAAAGAATCCGTCCACGCCCTGAAGGGCCGAATTTGGAAACAACCGCCCCTCCACCGCGCGGAATATCTCTCGGACTTGGAAGCCGCGCTGGACCT
>JANOVQ010000077.1:0-3537 GCA_031417495.1 Pseudomonadota bacterium
CGTCTATTTAGGTCGGTAGGTTTTTATGTTGAGTCACCGCCCTAACTCGCTGATTGGACAGGACCTCAGTCGCGAGAACTCAACATAATATTTTGCCTGGATACGGAGGCCCTCGATTTAGCACCGCCATGCGTGACCTCAAGTGGCTTACAGTGAGTGCAGCCAATCAAGGAGCGTCTTGTTCTGCTTCCAAGATGGAATTTTTGGAAGCAGAGCGCCATCGGCAACTTTTTCGAGGGCCCGTCGTTTCATCTCGAGGTTTGCGCGTGCATAAATCTGAGTCGTTTTTACGTCCACGTGCCCGAGGAAATCGCGGATAATCTCCATCGAGACACCGCTCTGTAATAAATGCATTCCCTTTGTGTGCCGGATACTGTGCGGGCTCACAGATTGCGTGAAGCCGGGGCGATCGTTTCGTACTGCGTTGACGTATTTATGGAGAACGTAGCGGACGCCGGAGCGTGAGAACCGCGTGCCCAGCCGATTTTGGAACAGCGGGTAGTCCTCGCATTCCGAGCGATCCAAGCCGTTTTCACAAAGGTGATCGCGTAGGAGTTGAACCGTTGCGTCCATCAAGGGCACAGCGCGCATCTTCCTGCCTTTGCCCATTAGCCGCACCTGCGCCGGCGCATCGAGGCGCACATCTCCGACGCTGAGGTCGATCAGCTCCTGGACTCGGGCGCCCGTATCGTAGAGCACGCTCAACATGACCGCGTCCCTGCGGCCTTCACGCGAACGCAGGTCCGGTTGCGCCAAGATCTGAGCGAGGTCCTCTTTAACAAGATACCCGACGTTTGCGCGTGCATGGCGCTGCAGCGGGATCGCCAGGATCTGTTGGCATTGCAACATGCGTTCCGGCACTTCTGACTGCACATAGCGGAAGAACGAATGCAGCACTGCGAGACGTTGGTTTTGCGTTCCAATTGAGACCTGCCTGTCCTTGCTCAGGTGATCGAGGAACGCCTCTACGAGGCTGCTGTCAATTTGTGACAGAGATAGTCGCTCAAGCGCGATGCCGCGCCGATCGCGGCAGAACCGTAGCAGCAGGGTGAACACGTCGCGGTAGGCTTTGACGGTGTTGGGACTCAGGTTGCGCTGCGCAGCCAGGTAATGCGTCAGAAAGTGGGTGACATGCGCGGAGAAGTCGGTCGGTTTCATGACACGATCCTCCGCGGGATGACATCGCCGAACGTGGCGTTGGCGCGGATCGTGATCTCCGGGAACAGTTCAGCAGTCAGGTGCAGGTAGCGCTGGGTTCCCGTCACTGACTGATGTCCCAGATAGGTCGCGAGCACCGGCAGCTTGGCATCGAGGTCTGCGCCCTCGCGGTACCAGCGCAACAGGGTATGGACGGCCATCGTGTGGCGAAGATCGTGTACGCGCGGACCCTTGCCTCGGCCGCCGTGCGTGATCCCACAGCGCAACAACAATTCCCGGTAAATGTGATAGATGGTCCCGATACTCCACGGGCCGCTGTGTAACGTGGGGAAGAAGTACGCGTTGGCGGGGCGAACGCCAAAACCGGCAGCGAATCTTTGCAGGCGCTGGACGAGCGCAACGGCGGGAGGCACCAGCCGATCCTTGGCAAATTTTGCCTCGCGCACCGTCAACACGCCCCGGTTAAGGTCGACGTCCGAAACGCGCAGGTGCAAGACTTCGCTCACCCGGAAGCCGCAGCCGTACAGCAGGCGAAACACCTCAGGCATGACCAGGTGGCGTAGTGGTCCGTGTGCATCCGGCTTGAGTTGATCGGCCGCGTGAAGCAGCCGCTGGACCTCGGCGTGTGTCAGGATGCGCGGCGAGAAGCCGGCGCCGCCCTTTGCCGTCAGCGATGGACCCGGCACATCGGCCGCATAGCCCTCTCGTACCATGAACACAGCAAACCGGCGGGCAGTGCAGGCGCGGGACTGGTGGTTTGCCGCGCTCTCGTGAGTTTGCTTGGTAAGCCACTTCCGAACGAGGGACCGGGGTAGCTCGCACTGCGCCAGGCCTTCACCGGACAGAAATCGGTCGAAACGCGCCAGTGCCTCGGCTCCTGCGCGGTACCGATATCCACATGCCCGTTTCTCCTGAATGAACCGCTCCATCAGCGGGGCAACCGGGCTATTGAAGCAGAGTCGGGGTTCGCTAGTCGCCATGACGCACCTCCTCGGTGTCCAAGGCGGCGCCGCGCAAGGACTCTACATCCGCCTTGGCGTAAATCATGGTTGATGCCGTCGTCGCATGTCCCAGGATCTCGGAGATGACGTGAAGCGGCGTTTCCTTGCGGAGCAGTTCTGTCGCCAGGGTATGGCGCAGCGAGTGCAGGCCGCTGCGCTGCTTGGTTCGGAACCGGATCCCCGCGAGTTCTCTCCAGTACGAGACTACATGGTGGAGACGATTGTCTTCAGGGATCGGAGTAAACGGCAGTCTGGCTTTGAGAAACACTTCGCGATAGGCGGTCTGAGGACGACCCGATCTGAGATAGTCGATCAACGCCTCGCCGACTTCCTCTGTCATCGGCAGGCACAGCGGCGCGCGGGTCTTCGATTGCGTAATCTCAATGGCGGACTTATCCCACTTGAGATCATCTAGCCTCAATGCTCGGATGTCACCCAATCGCAATCCCAGACGACAGGCGAGCAGCAGGATTGCGTAGTCCCGCTTCCCCCGAGGGGAACTGCGATCGACAACCTTGAGAAGCCTGACAACGAGTTCGGGATCCCAGACCGAAGGGATTGTGGCATCTCTCGGCACCCGGACCGTCGGCAACACCTGGCTGAGGTCCCGATGCAGAATGCCGCGTTGGAGGAGAAACCGCAGGAAGCATCGCAGGTCTGAAATTGATCGAGAAGCGGTCCTTGGGCTTCGATGACCTTGTGAGATTACAAACGTCGTGATGTCGTTCGGCTGCAGGCGATCCAGGGCCATGACCTTCATTGACTCCAGGGAATCCAGGAATACTGCGATCGTTCGCATCCGTTCACGCAGGCTCGACGCCCGAAGATGGCGTCGGTCTCGGCAGTATTGCTCGTAGTCACGCATCGCCTTCGTCATGGACGTCGGGATCCGGAGATTTGCTGTATAGATGAAAGGCCGTTCAACTCGCCCGTCACAAGCAAAGTCTCCAAGCACTTTGACCCCAAACGCGACATGCCGGCGCCAACCGGTTTGCGCCGTAAGGCGCTCGCCGCTACGGATTTGATATGCATCCACGAAGCGCCCCGCCAACTCCTTGGAGTACTTGTCGCCCAAGTCCGCTTGGCAAGAAAACGCCGCGAAATGCTGCCAGATCGTGCGGTAGCGCCGCATCGTTCTCTTGCTGTAATCAAGCTTCTTCAGTTCGCCCAAGGCGTGGGCAACAAGTTGCTCAATCGGTAAGTCCGATGCAGCGGGTTGGTTAGATCCATTCATGATTGACCTCCTGATACGGCGACCACGATGGCCGCCGGGAGGTTAATGATGAAATTTTATGTGCAGTAATTTAAAGCTAACGCTTTGATCGGAAAGTCTCCTATTCACCGACTCAACATAAAAACCTACCGACCTAAATAAATC
>JANOVQ010000078.1:0-5933 GCA_031417495.1 Pseudomonadota bacterium
CCCTGACTGCACCGGCAGTGAAACCGGCCAATCCAAACTTTTCGTCGGGTCCGTGCGCAAAGCGTCCAGGTTGGACGGTTGATGCGCTCAAGAACGCGCTGGTCGGCCGATCGCATCGCGCCAAGCCCGCCAAGGCGCGGATCGAGAAGGCCATCGCACTCACCCGCGAGTTGCTGGAAGTTCCGGCGGACTACCGCATCGGCATCGTGCCCGCCTCCGATACCGGCGCAGTCGAAATCGCGCTGTGGAACCTGCTCGGGCCGCGCCCTGTCGATGTGCTGGCGTGGGAAAGTTTCGGCAGTGAGTGGGTCACCGATATCACGGAAAGTCTGGGTCTAGCGGACACTCGGGTGTTCGAAGCCGCCTATGGTGAATTGCCTGACCTTAAGGTCGTCGATTTCGCGCACGATGTGGTGTTCGTGTGGAACGGCACCACGTCCGGTGTAAAGCTGCCGCACGGCGAGTGGATTCCGGAGGATCGTGCGGGACTCACGGTGTGTGATGCGACCTCAGCGGCGTTTGCGATGGAGCTGCCCTGGTCCAAACTCGATGTGGTCACTTTTTCGTGGCAGAAGGTGCTTGGCGGCGAAGGCGCGCATGGCATGTTGATTCTAAGTCCGCGCGCGGCCGAGCGCCTCCAGACGTATATTTCTGAGCGGCCGTTGCCCAAAATTTTTCGACTGGCTAAGAAAGGCCAGATCGACGAAGCGATTTTTGAGGGCGTGACGATCAACACGCCTTCGATGTTATGCGTTGAAGACTATCTGGATGCCCTGCGGTGGGCCGAATCGCTCGGTGGCCTGGTCGCGCTTTGTGCCCGCTCCGCGCGCAATCTCGCAACCCTCGCCGCCTGGGTGGAGCGCACGGACTGGATTGAGTTTCTGGCACGCGATGTCACCACCCGTTCAAACACCTCGATCTGTCTCTCAATCACTGCCCCCTGGTTCCGCGCGCTCGAGACAAAACAGCAGCTCGCAGCAGTCACCCGCCTCGCCGGGTTGCTCGATACCGAAAAAGTCGCTTTCGATATCAATGGCTATCGCAGCGCGCCGCCAGGCTTGCGGATCTGGGGGGGCGCGACGGTTGAGAGCAGCGATCTCGAAGCGCTGATCCCCTGGCTCGAATGGGCGTATGCCCAGATCAGATCCGCCGGCACGACAGCCTAAGTCAGTTCCTCTTTCGAATAAGCGATTGGCCAAGGATTTACGCATGTTCAAAGTATTCGTCGCGGACCAGCTGGCGCCTGAAGGCATTGCGGCGCTGCAGGAATATCCGCAGCTTGAAGTGGATTTCACGCCAGGATTAGCAGTCGAGGCAGCGTTGGTGCACGCGGCAGAAGCCGACGCGATTATCGTGCGCAGCGAAACCAAGATTCGCGGCAATTTACTCGCAGCGGCGAGCAAGTTAAGAGTCGTCGGCCGCGCCGGCATCGGTATCGACAACATCGATCTTGAGGCGGCGACTGAACGCGGCATAGTGGTCCTGAACACCCCCGATGCGAACGCGACCACTACCGCCGAGCTCGCCATTGCGCATCTGTTCTCACTGAGCCGACAACTGCCGGAAGCAGATCGCTCGGTGCGCAGCGGCCAGTGGGCGCGCGCGAAGTTCATGGGCTCAGAAGTGACCGGCAAAACCTTGGGCATCGTCGGCTTTGGCACCATCGGGCGGCTGGTTGCTGAACGCGCACGGGGTTTGAAAATGCGCGTGCTCGGCTTCGATCCCTTCGTCACCCCAGAGACCTTCGCGCAGCTTGGCGTGGAAGGTGCCACTCTGGAAGAACTCTTGCGCCAGGCTGACTATGTCACGTTGCACTGTCCAATGACTGAGGACACGCGCAATCTGATGAGTGCGGAACGCTTGCAGGCGATGAAAAAGGGCGCGCGTTTGATCAACTGCGCGCGCGGCGGCTTGATTGATGAGGAAGCATTGCTCAAGCAAGTGGCGGCCGGTCACCTGGCAGGTGCAGCGCTCGATGTCTTCGCCAAGGAACCGCCTGGCGATTCACCGTTATACAGCGAACCGCGAATTCAGTTTACCCCGCATTTGGGCGCGTCGACAGAAGAGGCACAAACGGCTGTCGGCGTGGAGATCGCACATCAAATCGCGGCGTTTCTTCTGCGCAACGAAGTTCGTAACGCGGTCAACCTGAAGAGCATCGCGCCGGAACGTCTCGCGCTCCTTGCGCCCTATCTGAGATTGGCACGCAGTCTTGGCAAATTGCTCTCGCTAATGAATGACGGGGCGCTGCTGGAAGTGGAACTGGGATTGTTTGGTCGCGCCGCAGACTTGGAAGCGCAACCGCTGCTCGCCGAAGTCATCGCCGGATTACTCCAAGACCACGTGACGACCACCATTAACCGCGTGAACGCGGTGCCACTGGCGCGCCGCCAAGGGCTCAAGGTGAGCGAGTTTAAGTCGGCCGATTCCAGGGATTATCTGGCCGTGGTGCGCGTGCGTGGGCGGACTGCCGCGGGTAGCGTGTGTTTGGAAGGGACTTTGTTTGATGAGCGCCACCCACGTCTCGTGCGCGTGAACGACTATGAAATCGAGGCCGTCCTTGAAGGCCAATTAGTGCTCACGCGGCATCGCGACCGACCTGGCGTGATCGGCGCAATTGGCGAGATCCTGGGGCGTGCGGGCATCAATATCACGCGCATGCAGGTCGGGGCGGCTGAGGGCAAGCAGCAAGCGATCGCGGTCATTGGCGTGTCCCAGTCGCTGCGCGACAATACACTCACTGAGTTGGCGGCGATTGAGGCCGTCGACAAGGTGCTCCAAGTGAATTTTACGGCCTGATAAAAGGACATCATCGTGTTTGCCACCTGGAAGGCGCGGGTCATGGCGAGCCCACGAGGGCCGCTCGGTTGGATCGCGTTCGCGATCGGCATCTACCTCGTGTTCATGCTGATCGCGATGGCAGTGATCGATCACGACCAGGAAGAGTTTGTGGTGCGCGATATGGCACTGAAATGGCTGCCCGCCAACCACAAGCCCCGGGTGCGCGGCGAAATCACCACTGCCACGACTATCGAGATTTTGCATCGCTTATTGCATAAGCGCGGCGGGTATCTCTCGAACGATGTGTTGCCGCCAGGTGCGTGGATGGACAATGTGCCGAACTGGGAGTGGGGCGTGCTGATTCAGCTACGCGACATGACGAAGGCGCTGCGCAACGACTTCTCGCGCTCGCAGACGCAATCGACTGAAGATCCCGATTTGGTCATTGCGGATAATCACCTGAGTATTAGTAATGATGCCTGGATGTTTCCTGCCGCAGAACGGGAATACACGGAAGCCGAACACGCTCTGCAGGCCTATTTGGAACGCCTGGGCAACACGGCCCAGGGCGACACCCAGTTCTATGCGCGCGCCGACAATCTGCGGGGGTGGTTGTCCTTGGTTGAAAAGCGCCTGGGCGATCTCTCGCAACGCCTGAGCGCAAGTGTCGGACAAGTCCGCATCAATACCGATCTTGCTGGCGACGCTGCCGCGCAGCAATCCACCGCGACCTCCGACGTGCGCGTCGTGAAAACTCCCTACACGCAGATCGACGATGTGTTCTACGAGGCTCGCGGTGCGACCTGGGCTTTGCTGCATCTGCTGCGCGCGGTAGAGCAGGATTTCGGTGGGGTACTGGAGAAGCGCAATGCGGTGGTGAGTCTGCGCCAAATAATCCGCGAACTCGAAAGTACCCAGGATCCTGTGTGGAGTCCATTGATTCTCAATGGTGAAGGCTTTGCCCTGGTGGCCAATCACTCCCTCGTGATGGCCTCCTTCATTTCACGCGCCAATGCGGCGGTGATCGATCTTCGAATGTTGTTGGAACGGGGCTGAGAAACCACGCACAGGGCGCCTCCGGCTATGCCCCATACCGTAGCGTATGGTAAATTCCGTGACTCTTAAGTCGGGTGATTGTCGCTTGGCGAATACCCGGCATTTATCTCTTTGAGATTCACTCTGCACTGCCGAGGATCCCCGCGTGAGTTCGCTCTACCATAATTCCTTCAAAGACATGATGAACGATGTGGTCGCCGCCGGCAGTTGCTGCGAATGCGGCAGCTGCGTCCTGGTCTGCCCACACAATGTGATCGAGTACATCGACGGCAAGCCACAACAGACTGCCAAGGCCAGTGCGGCCTTTGATTACTGCGGGATCAGCGTAGGCGTGGGCTGCGATGTGTGTGCGGCGGTGTGCCCACGACTGTGGCCGCGCGAAGAACACCTGCGGGATGCACAATTTGGCAATGATCGCGGATATGAAGGGGTGTTCGGGGTTTACCGCCATATTTTCGTCGCTCGTACCAGGCGCGACGACATCCTGGAGCGGGCCCAAGATGGTGGGATCGTGACTGCACTCTTGGCCTGGGCGCGTGAAGCAGGCGAGATAGATGGCGCGGTAGTATCTGCTGTCGGCGAAACGGACGACCCGTGCTTTCCCACGCCGAAAGTGATGACCACGACGGCCGAAATTAAATCCAGCTCGAGCAGCTGGTATACCTACTGCCCGAATAATCTGGCGCTGGCTGAAGTCAAAGAGCGCGATCTGAAACAGGTCGCGTTCGTCGGTGTGCCCTGCCAGATCACCCCGCTCAGCAAGATGACTTATGTCGATCCGAGCATCCTGTTGGCCGCCAAGAAGAAGCCGCAAATCGTGAGTCGTCAACGCGGTTTTCTGAAGGGATTTGCCGAGCGCGTGTCGTTCAACATTGGTCTATTTTGCACGGAAGTCTTTCGTCCGGAACTGATGACAGAGCGTATCGCGCAGACCATGGGCATTCCGTTGACCGAAGTCAGCAAGTTCAACGTAAAAGGCGAGGTATTGATTTACAAAAAAGATGGCGAGATCGCGAAGATTCCGCTGGAAGAAGCGATGCATGAATATCAGCGACCCGAGTGCCGGCATTGCGGTGATTTTTCGGCGGAACTCGCCGATATTGCCTGCGGCGGGGTGGGCACCGATCAGGCCACGATCGTCGTCCTCAGAACCCCGCGCGGTGAAGAGATCTGGCGCAAGTTCCAAGCGGCAGGCCTGGTCGATATGTGGCCCATCCAAGAGAACAAGAAGGCCTGGAACATCCTGCAGCGGCTCGCGCAACGGCAGCATGATCGCGTGCCCGTCGGTCAGCCACGGAACGGTACGGCGCCTGAATTGCCACAGTACTCGGCGTATGCGGAACATGCGTTGAGTGCCGCACAAATCGCGGCCACCGGCAGGCCAGAGTCTGAAGTGGAGGCATGTCTAACGGCTGCGTACACCGAGGCGATCCGTCCACTGGAAATTGTCGGCTATATGGCTGGCCAACCCATTCCGGGTGATCCGGGGGAACCGCCACCTGGCGAGAAACGCAAACTCCCGCCACCGCCGCGTCCCGACCAGGGTGGCGCGCCGCCTGGATGGGTGAGCTAAGAGCTGACCGGTTACCCGGAAAGTGCCTAACTTAAGCCACGGGCAGCAGCGCTGCGATCTGTTCGCGTTTGTTTTGTAGGAGCACTTTCAATCGCGATTGAAACGCTCAGGTGCTGAGCGCGGCTGAAACCGCTCCTACAGGGGGAAAATCGTTCCGTCCCCGCCGTCTTTCTGCTTACTTATTGAACTGCTGCCACCAGCTGCTCTGTAGTCTAGTGACATCGATTGGATCGTAGACCACCGCATCGTCGCTAATGGGTGCGGCGGTTGATTCGTCGGCGACGACGGGCGCGCTGGCCATCGCGGCAGTCGCGGCGGTTGCGCCTGCCGCAGTTGCCTCAGCGGCAGGTGCGGAAGATTCTACCGGCGTGGCGGGTGCTGCAGCTTGTTGGCCGCTGTCGTTACCACAGGCCGAGAGGACCAAGGCCAGCGGGAACACGGTGACTAGAGAATAACGCATATCAAATCCCCCCTTCGTTGCTTTAATGGACGCGCCGGCAGCGTACGCCACTGGCATATCACG
>JANOVQ010000079.1:0-18289 GCA_031417495.1 Pseudomonadota bacterium
GTGCTCAACGGTCTCCAGACAGAGCAACGCCTAGCGGAGGTGCAGTTTGCGCGCGCGTCGAAGTTGGTGCGCGATCACACGCTGGCGCAATCCCAGTTCGACGAGACGATCGCCCGCCGCGACCGTGCCGCCGCAGACGTCCTGGCCCAGCAGGCGCAAATTGCCAAGAAAACCATCCGTGCTCCATTCAGCGGCACGTTGGGGATCCGGCGTGTCGACTTGGGCGATTATCTGAAAGCCGGCTCCGCCATCGTGACGTTACAAACGCTGGATCCCATCTACCTGGATTCCGCGATTCCCGAACGGTTTATTCCGCAACTTAAAATTGGTCAGCAAATCCGTGTGCGTGCGCAAGCCTATGGTGACGAGCGCTTCAGTGGCCGCCTGATGGCGATCGAACCCGGTGTCGATACGGCCACCCGTATGATTCGGGTACGCGCCGAACTTTCCAATACAGATAAGCGCCTGCGCCCGGGCATGTTTGTCGAAGTCGAAGCGGTGCAAGAAACCGCTGAAGAAGTCAATGTCGTTCCCGCGACGGCGATTACCTATAGCCCGTATGGGAACTCGGTGTTTGTGATCACCAAAGGGTCTGAGGGTCTCAGCGTGGAGCGCCGTCAAATTGAGACAGGTGCCACGCGCAGTGGCGAAGTCGCGATTACCAAGGGCATCGAGGCCGACGACCAGGTCGTCGCAGTCGGTCAGAACAAGCTGCGCAACGGTCTGCGCGTTGAAATTGTGACCGACGACGTGTTGCAGCGGGCCTCTGCACCGGGCGCCGCGCACTAACCGCTCATGGCATTCACTGATGTTTTTGTCCGCCGCCCGGTGCTTGCGAGTGTTGTGAATCTGGTGATCCTGCTACTTGGCGTGCGCGCCATTTTCTCACTCGAATTACGGCAATTTCCAAAAACCGAGAATGCGATCGTGACGGTCACCACCGTCTATCCGGGGGCGAGTAGCCAGCTCGTGAAGGGATTCATCACAACCCCTCTACAGCAAGCGATTGCGGAAGCCGACGGGATCGACTTCATGTCGTCGAGCAGTCGTCAGGGCGTATCGACCATCGAAGCCACCATGAAACTTAATTACAGCGCACACAATGCGGTCGCTGAAATACAAAGTAAGGTCGCCAGCCAGCGCGGAGTGCTGCCGCGCGAAGCGGATGATCCGATCATCGAAGCCAAGGTCGGCGATCCGACATCGCTGATGTACATTGCGTTCTATAGCGACAATATGTCGCCGCAACAAATTCAAGATTATTTATTGCGCGTAGTAAGACCTCAGTTACAAGCGCTGCCGGGCGTCGCCAAGGCAAATATATTTGGCAAGAACGGGTATGCGATGCGGGTGTGGCTCGATCCCAAACGCATGGCGGCACTGAATGTAACCGCCGCCGAAGTGCGCGATGTGCTGCAGAAGAATAACTACCTGGTGGGTCCCGGGGCGACGCGCGGTCAGTATGTGGGGATTGATCTCGACACCACCACTGATATCAATCGCGTAGAGGACTTCAACGATCTGATTATTCGCGTGGATGGCAGCTCTCTGGTGCGCCTCTCGGATGTGGCGCGCTCCGAGTTGGGTGCTGAAGACTACAGCTTCACCAGCTGGTACGAAGACAACACTGCAAGTTATATCGGGATCGATCCCACACCCGGCGCTAATCCGTTAACCGTGGCGCAAAGCGTGCGCAATGAGATCCCCAAGATAAAAAGCCAAATGCCAGGCGGTCTGAAGGTAAAGATCCCCTATGACGCTAGCCAATTTATCGAAGAATCGATTAATGAAGTCTTCGTCACCTTGGCGGAGGCCGTGTTCATTGTGCTCTGCGTGATTGTGCTGTCGCTTGGTTCCTTGCGGGCAGCGCTAATTCCTGCAGTTGCGGTCCCGCTTTCTATCGTCGGCGGGGCGTTCTTGATGCTGCTCCTGGGTTATTCGATCAACACCCTGACCTTACTCGCCATGGTGCTTGCAATCGGGCTGGTCGTCGATGACGCCATCGTGGTCGTCGAGAATGTGCACCGTCATATGCAGAAGGGGTTGCCCGCGCACGCCGCCGCGCTGCTCGGCGCGCGTGAGCTGCGACTGCCGATCATCGCGATGACCACGACGCTCGTTGCGGTCTATGCGCCAATCGGATTTATGGGAGGACTTGTCGGGACATTGTTTACCGAGTTCGCATTTTCGTTGGCAGGGGCAGTCCTGATTTCCGGCGTCGTGGCCTTAACTTTATCGCCCATGCTCAGTTCCAAAGTTCTCAAGGGCGGCGCGCCAGGAACGTTTGAGCGTCTGGTCGAACGCTTTTTCCACGCGCTTGGTCAGCGCTATCTGCAAGTCTTAAGCTGGATGCTCGATGGCTGGCCAGTGCTCATTGTGTTCGGCCTGCTGGTGATGATCAGTATGTTTCCGATGTACTTGGTCAGCCAGAAGGAGCTCGCGCCAACCGAAGACCATGGCATCCTGTTCGTTGCCGCGCGCGGACCCGAAGTCGCCACACTCGATTACACCGAAGCCTATACGCGAGAAATGCTGCACGCCTATCAATCGATTCCTGAGTACGCCGAGAGCTTTTTTATTATCGGCTTTAGTGGCTCTCCGAACTCCAGTTTCGGTGGCTTCAGGCTCAAGCCCCTGGCGGAACGCACGCGCAGTCAAAGTGAAATCCAGCGCGACCTGCAGCCTAAGCTCAACAATGTCACCGGCCTGCAGGCGAATGCGTTCCCGCGCCCAAGCTTGCCCGGCGCGGGTCGTGGCCTGCCGATACAATTCGTGATCCTCACGCCTGCCGACTACCCGCAGCTGGATGCGGCTGTAGACGAACTCCTAGCGAAGGCGATGCAAAGCGGGAAGTTCATGTTCCTGCAGAAATCCGTGGAATTCGCACGGCCCAAAACGACGGTTGTCATCGACCGCAATCGGGCCGGTGTGCTCGGCATAAAAATGGAAGATATCGGGCGCGAACTCGCCACCATGCTCGGCGGCAATTACGTGAACTGGTTCAATCTCGAAGGACGTAGTTACAAAGTGATCCCGCAAGTGCCCGACGCGATGCGCGCCAACGAGGACATGTTGCAGGGCTACTACCTGCGCACGGCCAGCGGGCGCCTGGTGCCAATGTCGAGCATCGTGTCTTTCCAATCGACCATCGAACCCAGCGAACGCGCCCAGTTTCAGCAACTCAATTCGCTGACCTTGCAGGGCATGGCGACGCCTGGGGTGGCGATGGGCGATGCCCTCCAGTTCTTGAATGACGCTGCCAAGCAGGATTTACCAGAGGGCTTCGCGTGGGATTACGCCGGCGTCTCTCGCCAATATATTCAGGAAGGTAATGCTCTGATCGTGACGTTGGTACTCGCCGCGATCGTGATCTACTTAGTGCTCGCGGCGCAGTTCGAAAGCTGGCGCGATCCGCTGATCATCATGATGTCGGTACCGATGTCGATCGCCGGTGCCCTAGCCTTCATCATGTTGGGCTTCGCCACCATCAATATCTACACCCAGGTGGGACTCATTACGTTGATCGGATTGATCGCGAAGAACGGTATTCTGATTGTCGAATTCGCCAACCAACTCCAACTGACGCATGGCTTGAGCAAACGCGAAGCCGTACAACAGGGTGCAGTGATCCGATTGCGGCCGATCCTGATGACGACAGTCGCGATGATTGTCGCGATGATTCCGCTGCTCACCGCTGCGGGCCCAGGGGCAGTGAGCAGGTTTCATATCGGACTCGTGATTGCCAGCGGTCTCGGCTTGGGCACCCTGTTCACACTCTTCATCGTGCCAGCCTTTTATTTGGCGCTGGCGCGCGACCATCGACAAACGGGAACCCTCCATGACGAGGCGGCCCCTGCACTTGAACCTCCACAGATCCAGGAAGCTTGAACCATGCAACCCAATCTTTTCGATCTCACCGGAAAAGTCGCACTGATTACTGGCGGCAGCCGCGGCCTTGGACGTGAAATGGCGCTGGCCTTTGCGGAGCATGGGGCGAATGTCGCGATCGCCAGTCGCAAGTTGGAACAATGCGAGAAGACCGCACAGGAAATTGCAGCGCGCGGCGTGCAGTCTTTTGCGCATGCCTGCCATGTCGCGAAGTGGTCGGAAATCGACGCTTTGGTCCAAGCGACCTATGCCCGCTTTGGGCGAATCGACATTCTGGTCAATAACGCCGGGTTGTCGCCGTTGTACCCCTCGCTCGCAGCAATTTCCGAAGAGCTGTTCGACAAAGTGATCGGAATTAATCTCAAGGGACCGTTTCGTTTAAGCGCCTTGGTCGCAGAACGCATGATGGCAGGAGACGGCGGCTCGATTATCAATGTCTCCAGCACCGCAGCGGTCACCCCAAGCCCAGCGTCGGAACCCTACGGTGCGGCCAAAGCCGGCTTGAATGCGCTAACTCGCTCAATGGCTCATGCCTTCGGGCCGAAGGTACGAGTGAACTGCATCATGCCAGGACCTTTCCTGACCGACATCTCCAAAGCATGGGATCTGGAGGCCTTCGCCGCTGGCGCGAAGGAACGCATCCCATTGCAGCGCGGCGGGCAGCCGCACGAGATTGTGGGTGCCGCGCTTTATCTCGCGAGCGGCGCCTCTTCATACACTACCGGCGCCATCATCGCAGTGGATGGTGGGTCACAGGGCAACCCGCGCATCCTGTAAGACAGCAGTACTTGGGAAGTTGCCTTTGCCGCGCTCTGAGCGGACGCAGGCAGCTTCCCGCACCTCCGAGCGAGCGTGCCAAAAATTGGGGCTCGCTCCGCTCACCCCAACTTATTGAGCGAGATCGCGAATCACATAATTCACCGCCGTGAAGTACGCTGACTCGCGCGCGAATTCGGCTTCGTCAGCCTGCACCGCGGCATACGCCGTACTGGCGAGATAGTCTTCAACATCATTCATATTGGCGAACGAGATGACGCTGATGCCGTCGAAGCGATCACCCACCGAATCGTAAAGCTTATCGCCTGGCACACTGATGTTGACGAGCTGCGCGTAACGTCGCACGAGTTCAGCACCCGGCGTGGTGCGGGCCACGAGCTCAGCATGCTGGGCCATCCAATAACCACGAAACTGCGCACGCGTGAGCTCAGGATTGCGGACATGGGTTTTGATCAGGATGATTGGGTCACGTCGCCGGTCGCCCCGTTGCAACACCATATGCTCTTCCGCGAGATGGAAACCAAAGCCGCGAATAAAGACTGCTTCATCAGGCACAATCTTATTGCCGTATTTGCCCGGCCCAAGGTTAAAAAAGGCCTCCAAATCCTGGCGCGACCGATAGCCTAGCTGAGCGATTCCATCCCATGGCGGACGTTGATAAGGGCCGCAGTGACGCGCGGGATCTGTGACCAATCTTCCCTCTTGATCAGTCAATGCGCGGTAAGGGACGGGTCGCTCGGAAGTCGGGCCGCTCGGCACACGGTGCTGTTGCAGGTAGTACGTCAGCAACTCAGTTTGATGGTCTGCCGCGCCATCCACGTGGAGAATTTTGGGGCCATGCACTTTGCGCCAGTATTCATCGAACGCCTCCCATTCAAGCTGGGGACGATCTGTCAGCGCGAGAGCGCGATCCTCTACCTCGGCGTCCTCTATGCCTTGTCCGGCCCGATTAACATTGTAGCCGGGACGCGCCTGGCGATGCCCTGCCGGCGCCTGGCTATCTGCGCGCACAACCAGGGCATTAAGGACGATTAGCGGTGAACTCATGGGCTTGCTCCTAAGGTTCCAGCGACGGGCTGACTCGCAGTCCGTTGCTAGAAAAATTGATGGTCAGCATCCGGTGCGTAGCTCGGCACGCGCAGCGCCGCTCCGCAGTAAGGTTATCTGCACACCCTTGTCCGGTCGATCAGTCGCACTCAAACACAAGAACGCCGATCGCTCGCCGGTCCAGCGCAGATTGATATTCCTTTTCGTAAAAGGAACGCCGTCGTAAGCCAGCTCCGTTTTGAGTAATTGCTCGCGGGCTCCGGATTGGTTTTCCAGCAACTCCAGGCTGACAAAGTGCGGACCATGGGGAAACCACGGCGCCACCACAGAGGTGGTGAGGGTGTACTCGCCATGTGGCGACGTTGCGCTTTCGAAAACAGTGGTGCGCGCTGCTTCGGAGCAGCCGATGCACAGACTCAGCAGCACGGGGAGCGCGCAAGCGGTCCATTTCGAGCGCGCACTGTTCTTCCGAATCCTCATTTGAGCAACTGGCGAAGTGCCTTATCAACAAAGGTATTATCTGGCGCGGACAGTCCAAAGCCTGCACCATGACCCCACACCGACGGAATCGGTCGACATTCTGCACGTGGCATCAATGCCACTTCTGCCTCGTTATCCGCAACGCGAAAATACAGATCCGTCGCGCCCGGCATCACCATCGCTGGGCATTTAATCGCCGCCAACGCGCGTTTGAAGTCCCCCTTGAACACGGGATTTGCACTGATATCGCCCTGCAGCCAGGTGCTCGCCATTGCCAGCAAGTTGTTCGCGTCGTTCTGGAGAAAATAGTTCTGCGTTAACAGCACCACGTCCTGGCGCGCGCCAAGACCTAAGTCGCGATAGTGCGCTCCACGCATGAAATCCTGCGAGAACAGCCATGCGGCATAGACCTTGCCGAAAGTGAGAAGACCGCGCAGCGGAGGTGACTCATACCAGCCGTCCTTGAAGTCCGGATCCAAGCGCAGTGCGGCCATGGCGCTATCCACAAAGAGATAGTTGTGGTCGGAAATACGAGCCGCCGCGCAGATTGGCGCGATGGCGTCGACCAGCTCTGGAAATAAAGCGCCCCATTGAAAGCTCTGCATACCCCCCATGGAAAAACCGGCTACCAAGCGAATTTTCTTAACCTTCAGATGCTCGGTCAGCAGCTTGTGCTGACAAATCACATTGTCGTACAGATCCACCAATGGGAACGCGCCGCGACCATAGGGGGCGGGAGTATTGTGTGGTGAACTAGAGTAGCCGTTACCAAACATATTCGGAATCACGACGAAGTACTTGCGGGTGTCGATGGCGCGACCTTGCGCCAACAGGTATTCGGTTTCCGGATGGCGACCACCATAAAAGGTGGGAATCACAATGACGTTGTCGCGTGCCTTCGCGAGCTTGCCGTAGGTCTTGTACGCGAGTTTCAAATCGAGGGTGACCCCGGACTGCAGGGTGACCTTCGGAATCTCGAACATCTCGTAATCAGCCATCGTGCACCTCCGGTAAAGATTATGAACGACTTTAGTGCGGCATGGATTTCGATAGCAAGGTCAAAACCAGTACGCCGCTGAGAATCAAGCCAATGCCGATGAATGCTGCTGCGTCCAAAGTTTGACGATACAGCACCCAAGCGATCAACATGACAAATGTCTGCCCCACGCCGGACCAGATCGCATATGCGATGCCGACTGGAATCGAGCGCAGCGTCAGACTCAAAAAATAGAAGGCAGCCGAATACCCGACAATCACCAACACTGAGGGCCCGAGGGCTCGAAAACCGTCAGCCGCTTTCAAGGCAGAGGTCGCGAGGACCTCGCAGAAAATGGCGGTCCCTAAGTAGAAATAATGCACCTTGCTGCCGCTCCGAGAATCGTTCCGCAAATTATACGGATTACTGTCGCGATGCTTTGACCTGTCTGGAAAATTCGGCAATGCTGACCATCACCATGAACCCCTCGGCCTTGCTTCACCAGTTTTTTCGCCGTCACGTGCTTGAATTGACGCACCAGTTTCGGATCACCTATCTACCTCCCCTGATGGTTTATATGGCCGCTGGAATCTCCGGCCTAACCGCCATCGTGGGGACGTTTTTTGTCAAGGATTCACTCGGATTGTCAGCTGCTTTTCTGGCGGCGATCGGCTTCTGGGCCGGAATTCCCTGGGCTCTCAAGATGCCGATGGGCCACCTGATCGATTTGTTTTGGCGGTATAAGGCGTGGTTCGTCATCATCGGGGCGACCTTAATCGGTATTAGTCTCCTCATTATGCTCGGTCTGCTCGGCGCACCAAATGCCATGCAGAAATCGCTTTCCCTTGAAAATTGGTACGTGCTGGCTGCGCTCCTGTCCCCCATTGGCTACATGCTGCAGGACACCGTGGCGGACGCAATGACGGTCGAAGCGGTGCCTACCGTAGATGATCAAGGGATCCCTTTGTCGCCGGCGCAGCGGCGACTCATGAACACCACCATGCAGACCTTGGGCCGCATCGCCATCATTGGCGGGGGGGTGTTGGTCGCGGCCGCCAACGTGATGTTGTTCTCCGGCATTGACCAACAAGACGCGAGCGCGGTGCGCGCGGTGTACCTCCACATCTACCAGCTCGCGCTCTTGATCCCACTTATTTCGGTGGCCGGCGTCGCGCTCGCGGCTTACTTGAAGTCTCGGCAATTGCGCGACTTGATGGGTAGCGGGTGGTCCCATGCCACTGCTGTAGCGACGCTCATGGAGCATCCTGAGGGCGTGCGGCCGAACTGGGCAATCCTCGGTGGCAGCGCCGCGTTCGTGCTGCTTGCAATCGCCGTTGGGACATCGCCTTTGGAATACGGCCAGGAATTGATTTTCGTCGGCTCGTTTTCAGTCATTAGCTTTCTAATGTGGCGCCTGCTCGGTGAACTTTCGGCGGACGCGCGGCGTACCTTGCTGGGCACCGCGATCATCATCTTCGTGTTTCGTGCGATTCCAGGCCCCGGCGCAGGGAGTACGTGGTGGATGATCGACACGCTGAATTTTGATCAGGCCTTTCTCGCGCGCCTGTCGTTGGTCTCCAGCGTATTGACGTTGGCGGGCTTGTTCGCCTTTCGCCGTCTGATGGCAGAACGCTCAATCGCCTACATTGTGACGATCCTGACAATTGCCGGCTTTATTCTCGGACTCCCCATCCTGGGAATGTATTACGGGCTGCACGAATGGACGGCGCAGCTTACGCAAGGGGTGGTGGACGCGCGCTTCATCGCGCTGATTGACACCGCGTTAGAGTCCCCCCTGGGACAGATTTCCATGGTGCCGTTGCTGGCGTGGATTGCGAACTCGGCACCACCGCAGTTGAAGGCGACATTCTTTGCCGTCATGGCATCGTTTACCAACCTCGCATTGTCGGCATCACAGCTGGGAACCAAGTATCTCAATCAGGTGTTTGTGGTGACGCGCGAAGCGAATACGGCGAGTGGAGGGGTGGTAACCCCTGCCGATTACGCGCAGCTGGGTAATTTGTTGATGGTGGTGAGCGCGTTGGCCTTAATACTCCCTTTACTGGCGATCGCCCTGACGCGCAGGTTCAAGCTGAACAGTGCGTAGCGAGTGGAAGCTTGCTGCTGACTACGGAAATAACGCCTTCAAGGTATTCATGTCCTGCAGGTTCGCGCCGACCACCAGGACGGCGTAGGCCAGCGCGCCAAAATAGACGAGCGTCAGCAAAACCATCACATAGCCCAACAGGACAAAAAGTCCGTCGCGTTGCATCAGGCCGGCAGCCAGCAACAACACCGCGACGCCGGGCAAAGTATTCGAGAACGGGACCAGGCCTAGCGGAAATAACAACAGTATTCCAGCCACGACCATCATTACCCCATTGAGGCGATTAAGCGTTGCACCGTGAGTCAGCGCCAAGAGTCGCGGTTGAATCACTTTATCAATTCGGCGCGTCAGGCTGACCCCCTTATCCAAAGCCGGTAATAAGCCCGCAACCGCAATGGTGTGTTTCAGCAGACGTGCCGGTAACCAGGGAATTCGATTCAAGGCCACACCCGCGCCGACTAAAATCACCACCAGACTGAACACCGTGCTGACTCCGGGAATCGACACCGGAAGCAGAAACGGCACCATCAATAACATCACAAATAATAAAAGCCCTTGTTCGCCGACCAACTCCAGTAGATGACCGAGCGTGATGTGTTCGCCACGAATGGACTCGCGAACCTCCAGCAAGGTCTCGGACAGACTACGTTGGGTGTCCTGAAAATGAACGGTCATTGCCCAACCCGCCGGATTGTGTCGCTACCAGACGCTCCGCAGGTGAATCGCATGCGCTTATTTGGCTCGCCGCGCGGCCTTTTCGGCCTCATGTTTGGCGGTCATGGCCTCGAGTGCCAAACGCTGCTGTTCGACTAAGCCTTGCCGCTGGGCACTCGCGCGGACCTGCGCATTGACCGTGGCCTGTGCCTGTCCTTGGAATTCCGGCATCACATCGCTCGCGAAAAGTTCGTAGCTGCGGTTGGTCGCGGCCGGGTTCGCCCATTCATGGGCAAGCATCAGAAATGCGCCAAAGCCACCGTTTGATTGCGCCATCAGCCGTTCAATTTGGGTCTTACAATCTTCTGGCGTGCCGATGACACCAAGCCCAGAGGCCGTGATGAAATCGATCATCTCCTCCACACTATCTCCACTCACGCTCATATGAGGCAGGCCTGCGATTGTCTTGAAATAATTGAACCAATGCGCGATTCCATACGCGACGTCCTGGCGCGCCTGGGCGCGGGTCTCAGCGCAATGCACTGGCCCGACGAGGCGCCATTTGCTGCGATCAGCCTTAGTCCCATAGTGCGCTGCCTGCTCCTCCATCACGTTCCAGTGCGCGCCAAGAGAATCAAAGCCAGCCGTTTGGGTGGCACCAAGGGAAAGCAGTCCTACCCCATGTCGACCCGCCAGGCGTGGACCGGACGGCGAGGCAACGGCAGCGACCGCAATATCGAACAGGGGATTTGAATAAGGCCGGAGATGAAGATGCGCGTCGCGTAGCTCCCAGCGATGATTCTGAAAGTTCACCGGCTCGTCGCTAGTCAGTAATTTCATGACCAAGTCAAAACCCTGCTCAAGAAGATCGCGGGTTTCTGCTTGGGGAATGCCGATCATTGCCGCATCCGTTGGCAACGATCCCGGGCCGGCTCCGAACATAATGCGACCCTGCGTGAGATGGTCAAGCAAAACCAGTCGCTGCGCGATCCACAGCGGATGGTGGTAGCCCACGCTAATTACCCCAGTGCCGAGCTTGATCCGTCGCGTGCGCTCGGCCGCCGCCGCAATGAAGATCTCAGGCGACGCAATAATCTCCATGCCGGCAGAATGATGTTCGCCGATCCAGGCTTCATCGTAACCGAGGCGGTCGAGATGCGTGATTAAGTCCAGATCGCGCTGCAGCGAGAGCGTTGGATTCTGACCTGGCGAATGAAAGGGCGCGAGGAAAATGCCGAATCGCATGCGGTTGTTCATTAAAAAATTCCATTACGTTGAGAGGTCACACTGAGGCGCGCCAGCACGGTAACAGGCCGGCTCTCGTTCGCGCAATATCTCCCGGCAAAGTGGCTGGGGGGCGCCAGGGAAGTGCTATCTTGGCTGCAAATTTTGCTGAGCGCGCCGTGCTAAAGAAATGCTGCAAGCTCCTCTCATACGGGGTATTGGTAGGGTTCACCACTACCCAATGGCCCGCATTCTGCGCAAATTTGTCCGGACTCGACGCAAGTTTAAGGCGCATCAGTGCGGCGTCGGCAATTCCAGGCACCTTTGTAGCAATCGTCGCGCGCGATCAGGTGCTCTATGCACGCGGCAGCGGCGACTACGCGTCGAGCGCGCCCGGAGCAGTCGCCGACGGGTACCCTTCGCCGTATCTCCGCCTAGGGTCAATCACTAAAACTTTTAATGCCTTACTCGCACTACGCCTGGCTGAAGCAGGCCGACTGAGCCTGGCGACGATCTGTCCACCGCAACTCGAACTGTGCCCGCAGAGCGCGCGCGGTGTCCACCGAACCGCAGTGAGCGTTGCGCAACTTCTTGAGCATACGTCCGGAATGACCGATCTCAGGGCCAAAGAATTTGCGATCACAGCGCCCCTTGCCCTCGCAGCGGCAGCCCTAGTGGCGCCAGCATCGCGTGTGAGGCACTGGCCAGCAGGGAATTTCAGTGTCTATTCGAACAACAATGCCGCGGCGTTTTCGGCGCTCGTGAATTTCTATACCGATACTCCTTATGAAAGCCTGTTCAAGACACAGGTATTCGCGCCGCTTGGACTCACCTCAGCAACCTTCGCGCGAAGCCAAGCGGTCATTGCGTCGCTACCGATCGGGCATGCGCGTGATGGCCATACCGCACTGCCCTATTGGCACGTGCTTTATCCAGCGTTTGGCGGCTTGAACCTGCGTGCACGGGAGACTATTCCGCTTCTTCAAATGTTTTTGAATCGTGGCCGTCATCGGGGCCGGGTGTTCTTAAGCGAGCAAGGTCTCTCACGCATGGAACATCCGGCGACCTCTCTCGCGGCGCGTGCGGGCCTAACGTATGGCTACGGACTCGGTCTTTACCAATGGTATCGACGGGGGATATTGTTCTTCGGGCACGACGGGGATGCGGATGGCTACCTCACTCATTTCGGCTATGCGCCGGCGCTTGGTCGCGGGTATGTGGTCGCCATCAACAGCGATAATCGGCCCGGCCTGTCTGCACTACGCAAGGAAATCGAAACGCGGCTGGTTGGCGCCGGGGTCGCGAGTCCCCCGCCTTACCCATTGGATGAGCCAACCATCGACCGTGTCATTGGGGATTACCGCGCAGAAACCGTGCGCTTTCCAGAGCGCCGGCACGCCGCCGATGAAATCCGGGTGGTGCGGGTCGCGAACCTGCTCGCAACAATTGATGGCACAGGCCACAGAAGTGCGTTGATTCCCGTCTCGTCGAATTCATTTCGTCGCGCGGAAGACGGCGGCCCAACGATTATTCTGGTCGCACAGGGCCGCACGCTTTACCTACTTGGAGACGATCTGGGGAATTACCGGAAATTGCCGTAGCGCGCTACACGCAGGCCACCCCTGTTCCGCCCAGACCGCAATACCCTGCGGGATTCTTGGCCAGATACTGTTGATGGTAGTCTTCCGCAAAATAGAATTCCGGCGCCACGAGAACTTCGGTCGTAATCGCCGCGAACCCAGCATCAGCGATTCGTCGCTGATAAGCCTCCAGCGAAGACGCCGCTTCCGAGAGCTGAGTTTGATTACAGCAATAGATTCCAGATCGATATTGCGTCCCCACGTCGTTGCCCTTCTGCATGCCTTGGGTGGGATTATGCGATTCCCAGAAGACTCGCAACAGCTCTCGAAAGGAGACCTTCGCAGGGTCAAATACAATTCGAACGACTTCATTATGGCCCGTCAATCCCGAACAGACTTCCTCATAAGTAGGGTTTGCAGTGAAGCCTGCGGCGTAACCCACCGCCGTGGAGTACACGCCAGGGATCTGCCAGAACTTGCGTTCAGCGCCCCAGAAACACCCAAACCCGAATAACGCCATCTCCATCCCGTGTGGATAGGGCGGCAGAAGGTTGGTGTGTAAGACATAGTGTCGATTAGCAATCACCAGCGGCGACGCTCTGCCGGGCAGCACCTCTGCCGCCGACGGCATCCTTTGTTTTCTGCTTAATCCCAACATGGCTCTTCACTCCTGAATCAGCTTAGTATCCGCATCGGCCGTTAAATTAGCACAAGTTCTCGTGCCTTACTTACTGGAGAACGGCACTTGGTCTGCGCAATCTCGATACCTTTCTACCGATGAGCTATAAAAATTTCGTCGCCGTCAAAAAAGACGCTGCGCTGCCACCACGCAGGCGCCGGCTGCTGGCGCTTGCGGCGCTTATGCTCTGTTACAACGTCTGCGCGCAGAATTCGCGAACGCCTGCAGATTCGTCCACGTTTACCTTCACTTTTGAGCATGATTTATTCGGTGATACGGCTGCGCAGTACACCAATGGCATCCAGATCGGCTGGCAATACTCTGACCTCGAGCACTACCATGCTCTCATGCCGAAAAATACAAAAATATGCACTTCGCGCGCGCGGCGACATCCGAGGCGCCAAAATGTATAGGCCGTTGGCACTCTTTATCGGGCTGCGCTATCTCCAAGGTAAGCGGCGCAATCGCTATGCCACTTTCGTTTCCTTTGCCTCAGTATTCGGAGTTGGTCTCGGTGTGGCAGTCCTCGTGATCGTCCTTTCGGTCATGAACGGATTTGAACGCGAGGTGGCGTCGCATATTTTGGGGATGACCTCACACGCGACCGTCTTTAGGAATGGTGAAGCGATGGCTGGCTGGCAAGAGATTGCGACCAGCATTCATCGACAGACTTTCGTTAAAGGCGTGCAGCCCTTCATACGTGGAAGCGCGATGATTAACCGTCGCGGCCAAATTCGTGGAGTCGTGGTTTATGGTGTTCCTAGCGACAGCGAATCTGAGGTGTCCGATCTGGCGCGCTATCTGGACGGCGCTCCGCTGAGCTTACTCAAAGGTCACGACCAGCAAGTTCCGGTATTCCTGGGCGCAACCCTGGCCGAGACTTTAAAAATCAAACCTGATGACTCGGCGACGCTAATTGTTCCGCGCTGGACCCCCGAGCGCGGTGCGCAAGCGCCTGTTTACCAACCCGTGACCTTAGGCTCGATTTTTCGAGTTGGCATGCACGAATTCGATTCCACTTTTGTCCTGCTGGATTTGCCCGCGGCGGCGAGGCTCTTTGACTATGGGGAGTCAGTCACTGGCCTTAGGGTGAAATTTGATCGACCTGAGCTGGCCAAGGAATATTCAGCGCACCTTCAGCGGGACCTGGGAGGTGGATTTCTGGTACTTGATTGGAGTCAATTCCATCGGAATTTTTTCGAAGCACTGAAGTCGCAGAAGCGCATCTTGTTTTTAATTCTCTCCTTAATCATCGCGGTGGCGGCGTTCAACGTAGTTGCTTCGATGGTCATGATCGTGAAAGAAAAGCGGCACGATATTGCGATCCTTAGAACACAAGGTTGTGCGTCGCGCACGATCCTCGCCGCCTTTCTGCTGCAAGGACTCCTCATCGGTACCTTGGGAGTTTTGATTGGCTTGAGTCTTGGAACTACCTGCGCCACTTATGCGAATGATTTCCTGAAATGGCTCGAAGGTGCGCTGGGAATCCACCTAATAAAGGCAGACGTCTATTACATAAACTATCTCCCGACCAAGATCGAGGCAGCCGATTTGATAGTGGTCGCCGGCACCACTATGTTCATTTGCCTTTTAGCCACGGTCTATCCCGCCTACCGGGCCTCGAAGATTGAGCCGGTAGAGGCCTTGCGGTACGAATAAAACAGTTGGGCGGTTCGCTACCCGTATTAGAACGGCAACGCCAACCTCTGTGAGCCCAGCCGGTCCGAGTCGAGAGCGCCTAGTCCATGCCGATCACTGACGAGGCGCGTTAAGGCCGCGCGTAGAGTCGCGCATTGAGATGAAATAAGGCCAAACTCTTCACAGTAATTTGCCGCTTGTGCTGGGCTTTCCGATGGCCCTGTAGCGACCAATTGAGATCTAATCCCTGGATCCTGTAATTTGGCTAAGATGCTTTCGTAGCTCATCAATACCTCGGTCATGGCGGGTGATGCCGCTTCACCAAAGACATGCGCTATCCTTTCAAGCGGCGTCAGGTTCAGGCGCATTTCCAGCCATTCCAAGCCATCTCCTGGCTGCTCCCATGCGTGCAAGATAAGACTCCATAGCCCCATCCAGGTGATGAGTCGGCTTGAACGCAGTTTTACTTGGCGTAGGGCCCAGCTGTCATCGGCGGTTCGTTCAACTTTGGTCGCTTGCCAATTCCGATAGGAGTTTGCGTATCGAATGAGGTCGCTAAGCAAATATTCCCACGGCGCTTCGCCAGCGAATTTCTTCGAGGGCCCCGCGTACCATTCGAGAATCCTGCGGCGAACACCGTAAAAATACTCCGTTCCGCTAAGCGGACGCGTATCAAGCAGAATTTGGATTCTCTTTCCAAACACCTTCGGCGATTCATCGAGACGCCCCAAAGCGTTTCGATCAAGCATAAGCGCAGGACTAATCGCGTCCCGGAAAATTCCATCCGACTTGGATATCCGAAGACCCAAGTTATGCGCGATTGTCCTAGCGCATTCAGTTGCGTCCTCGAGCATGCGCGGACTCAGGGCGAAATCACCAAGCAAGAAAATTGAGTCAAAGTCTGAATCTGGTGCGACCTCTAATCGCCCCAGCGAGCCTGCTGCAGTGATTGACCCAAACGCTGACAGACGAGCCCGATAGACCTCAAATGCCTGTTGCAGGGACGCCGTCAGGAACAGCGAACGAGTCCTACTGGCATACAGCGTGGCGTGTGGTTTTAAATCGAGCAATGTATCGTTTTGGGGTTATGGTTGGATTTTATTCAACTTTAATCTCCGCTCCGAACCGCCGTCTCTCTGGAGACGGCAACGACGCAAATTCCCGCAGAGAAATATGCGTAGTCAGCGTGCAGGTCAACGCATCAATGTTTTTATTTTCAGATAGTTACTTTCTCGTGCCGGGAACGTTTAGTGCGCGGTGCGTGGTATCCACCCCTAGCTTTGTGCCCCTCCACCGCAAGCTCTACTTGAAATCGGTGAACTATCAACCTAGACTCAAGTTGAAGTTAAGAAGCTAACTATATATTTCTAATGAAAATGCCAACGATTAGCCTAACCAGCGAACGTTCAGTCGTAGCGCCTGCTGCGACGATGCCCAATTTAGTCCGCCGCCAGTCCTCAAAAACCACGACGCACTCTTTTGGAGAATCCTTCAGACACCCTGAGGATTTCCCACTTGAAGTGCGCACTTCCTTGCCATGGAAGGCTTGGTTCAATTTTTATCGTTCCCCAGAACCGCACCAAGTGAAGCTCAAATTCTTTTCGGGGGTGCCTTATAAAGTCGGGGCAAATATTCGCATCACGATCCCATTACGCCACAAAAACAATCACTTTGACGGCCGTGTGATTCATCTTGCGCCGCTTCGAATTGGCTACGAGGTGAATATAACGCTGCTTTCTTCTATTGACAGTGAGCGTTTGCGAATCGTCGAGCGAATTTGCACTCTCGAGAGTGAATTACAGCGCTCGATTGTGGGGGGGCGTCACTGACCCAAGCCACACCGATTTTTCACAACGCTACCTTGGTTGGCTAAGTCACCCACGACTCGATGTCAGACCCCGGCTTGGGCGGAACGTCAGCGACGGATCATCTGCGGCCCTCATAAAAATTCTCTATAAAACTTCGTGACCAGTCCCCTGTATCCTTGGCCCAGCAGCTGCGTGCCACCGATGCTTGCCATAAATGGTGTAAAAATTGAGCCCGTTACGCAAAATTTTATTCATGACAACGTTGCTGGTCGCCGGCATCGGGCCTTTTTTAGACGGCATCGTTGACACAACTTCTTGGAGGATATTTCCGACCGTCATCACCCCGACTATCATGCTTATCTTGGTCTTCGTACTACCGCTCGATATCACCATGGCAATGGTCTTCATGGCCGATACCCGCGATGCTGAGCGCCAGCGTTTGAAGCTGATCATTAAGCTAGAGATCGGACTCACGCTAATTCTGATGCTCGCCTGGCTGCCTTTCTTCCTGCGTCTTTTCGGCGTGAAACTCCCGGGAATAAGCGACTAACCAACTCACCTGCCAGATTCCAGGGATCAATTCGATTCTGCCGCGACCGCTACCGACGCTTGTCGACAGCGCCTGCTGATAAGTGCTTGGATACTACCCAGCGTTACCGAATTCCTTAATGAGGGATCGAGCTCGTCTAATACCTTAACAGTTAGGATCGGGAGCTCCCGCGCCAAGTGACCAAGAATTTCGAGCAGATAACTGGGCCGAATCCCGAGCTGACTTGCGAATTCTTTCCAGCGCGCGGCGATCAGCCAATCCGGTCGATCCTCGCGCCCTACGGACATCGCCATGCGTTCACTCATCTGCGGATACACATGTGAGCACCAGATCCCAAAAAATGGGCCCAAGCGAGGCCCTTTCGCCGTGTGCAGTATCACCAGCTGCTTGCCATGCCCACCCCCGAAACCAAGGAGATAACTTATGATTACCCACTTAACGAACTCCCGCAGATCGATACCAGGCGCCACGCTATAGCGCCGAATTATCTCTGCGCAGTCGCGCGCGGTAGTCCCTCCTTCTCGCTCAAATTTATGCATACTTTCGAGTGCCGAGATCTGGCAGAAATCCTCCATATGGATTCGCTCGACTTTACCGTCCGGATGAATTTTGCGGTCAATTCGTTCAACTAAAAGCGTCGCAGAATAGGCTTGGTGCAGCGAAACTCGCGCCACTGAAAGTTTCGCCAACCCCGCCAAAGTCATGCAAAACCATTCGTTAAGCGCGAGTTCTTTTAATTCACTGTCACCCGGCTTTAGTACATGGGTTGTCCCGAGCCCACCAAGTGCAAGCGCGATTCGTCCAGCTTGAACTGAGACGGGTATTTTGTGGCGCCCACCCGGCAATAGATACCGAGCGCCCTCCACGTCCACCAGCAGCGG
>JANOVQ010000080.1:0-7228 GCA_031417495.1 Pseudomonadota bacterium
TCGCCAGCGACTTGGGTTACGCCATCGGGCCGCGCCTAAACGCTGCGGGGCGCATGGCGGATATGTCGCTCGGCATCGAGTGCTTGTTGAGTGATGACCCAGCGCTGTGCCTGGCATTCGCGAATCAACTCGATGCGCTGAATCAGGAACGCCGCACGCTTGAGCGCGAGATGAAAATCCAGGCGCTCGATCAGGTGTTACAAGACCTGCCGCCAAGCGGCGAACTGCCGCATGGCATTTGCCTGTTCGATCCCACCTGGCACCAAGGAATTGTCGGCGTGGTGGCCGGGCGTGTGAAAGAAATTTATCACCGGCCCGTGATTGCGTTCGCGGCGGTCGGCGACGGCGAATTAAAAGGCTCCGCGCGCTCCATTCCCGGCGTGCATATTCGTGATGTGCTCGATACTGTCGCTGCCAGTTACCCAGGCCTGCTGAGCCGCTTTGGCGGGCACGCGATGGCGGCGGGACTGGCGCTGCCACGTGCTGAACTCGCGCGGTTCAGCGCGGCCTTCGAGGCTGTGATCGCGGCCCAGGTTGATCCCGCTGCGCTCACCGCCTTCGTGGCGTCCGATGGAGAGCTGCTGCCGACCGAAATGACCTTGGAGCTCGCGCGACTGTTGAACACCGCGGCACCCTGGGGCCAGTCGTTTCCTGAGCCCATGTTTGATGCGGAGTTTGAAATCCGGCAACGGCGCGTGGTGGGCGCCGATCACCTTAAGTTGCAATTGGCGCGCGGGACGTTGAATTTTCCCGCGATTGCGTTCAACGCCGCGGAGGCGCCGTGGGCGAATAATGCGCTGCACATCCGTGCGGCTTTTCGTTTATCGGTCAATGAATATCAGGGGCGCGAAAGCCTGCAGCTGGTGATCGAACATGCCGAGGCAATTAACCTAGAAACAGCAGTTGACCGCTGATCATGGTGAGTCAGGTAATGAAAAATTTCTGCTTTGTCGTTCAAACCGGCGCCACCTTTTTGGTGAAGGCGCTACGCCACGTGCAGCACGTCCCCTGGCGCACATGGCGGCGTTGCAACTCGTCGGAATAGCTAGGCTATTCCTCCTCATCGCGCCTTGCCCTGCACACCATGGAACGCACTGCACGCGACGTTCAACTGCCGTTTCTAGGTTGACTGAGCGCACGCGGGCTGACGCCTTGCACACTAACGGCTACAATCTCTGACTGTTTTTCTGCCGCATAATTTTCATGGAACTCACCGGAACCCTCCAACGCATCAAAGACCTCCAGCGCCGACTCGACGCGCTAAGGGGGTATCTTTGACTACGAAACCAAGTCCGAGCGTCTAACCGAAGTTCAGCGCGAGCTCGAAGCCTCCGATATTTGGAACAATCCCGCGCGTGCGCAGGCGCTGGGCAAGGAACGCGTCGCGCTCGAGCGAGTCGTCAACAATCTACGCACCATCGGGGCCTCTGTGGGCGATGCGCGTGAGTTGTTCGAACTGGCTGCTGCGGAAGAGGATGAGGCGGCCGCAGAGTCGGTATTTGCCGATCTCGATCTCGCCGAACGGGGTCTCGCCGATCTCGAGTTCCGACGCATGTTCAGCGGCGAGATGGATGCGGCCAATGCCTTCGTTGATATCCAGGCTGGATCGGGCGGCACTGAGGCCCAGGACTGGGCCGAGATGCTGCTCAGAATGTATCTGCGCTGGGGTGAGGCGCGCGGCTTCAAATGTGAATTGATCGAATGTTCGGCCGGCGAAGTGGCGGGCATCAAAAGCGCGACCGTGCAGATTGTCGGTGACTATGCCTTCGGTTGGCTGCGTACCGAAACCGGCGTGCATCGCCTGGTTCGCAAGTCACCGTTCGATTCCGGCAATCGGCGGCACACCTCCTTTGCTGCCGTTTTCGTGTCGCCCGAAATCGATGACGACATCGAGATCGATATCAATCCGTCCGATCTGCGCATCGACACCTATCGCGCGAGCGGCGCCGGCGGCCAGCATGTGAACAAGACCGATTCGGCGATCCGCATCACGCACATTCCGACCAATACGGTGGTGCAATGCCAGAATGAACGTTCACAGCACAAGAATCGCGACCAGGCTTTCAAAATGCTGCGCGCCAAGATGTACGAGCAGGAGATGTTGAAGCGCAATAGCGAAAAGCAGGCGCTTGAGGACGCTAAGTCCGATATCGGCTGGGGACATCAGATTCGCTCTTATGTGCTCGATCAGTCGCGCATTAAGGATTTGCGAACCGAGGTGGAAACCGGCAATACCCAGGCCGTGCTTGACGGCGCGTTGGATCAGTTCCTGGAAGCAAGTCTGAAACAGGGACTTTGATACCCAAGCGCGGCTTCAGCCGCGATAAAAATATTAAACGTAAGCGCAGCTCCGGCGGCGCATTGGATCCCACAGCGATGAACGACACTTCAGACTCCAGCACCGAAGCGCAGATCCTTGAACAACGGCGCGTCAAACTTAGCGCCCTGCGGGCGCGCGGAAATGCGTATCCCAACGACTTTCGGCGCGATACGCTGGCCGCCGAATTGCACCAGGGGTATGCCGACGTGAACACGGAAGCGCTCCAGACAGTGAATCGGCGCGTGACCCTCGCCGGGCGCATGATGACCCGGCGAGTGATGGGCAAGGCGGCGTTTGCGAATCTCAAGGACATGTCTGGTCAGATTCAGCTGTACATCAAACGAGACGCGCTTGGCGAAGACGTTTACAACGATTTTAAGCATTGGGATCTCGGCGACATCGTTGGCGCGGAAGGGGTGGTGTTTCGCACCAACGCCGGCGAGTTGTCGGTGCATGTCGAGCGTCTGCGCTTACTCACGAAGTCGCTGCGCCCGCTGCCCGAGAAATTTCATGGCTTGACCGATCAGGAAGTGCGCTACCGCCAACGCTATCTTGATCTCATGACTAACGATGAAACACGACGCGTGTTTACGCTGCGTTCGCAGTCGATTGAATTTATTCGACGCTTTCTGAACGACCGTGGTTATCTTGAGGTCGAAACGCCAATGATGCAGGTGATTCCGGGTGGCGCAGCGGCGCGCCCGTTTGTCACCCATCACAATGCGCTCGACATGGATCTCTATCTGCGCATCGCACCCGAGCTGTATCTCAAGCGCCTCGTAGTGGGCGGTCTTGAACGGGTGTTCGAGATCAATCGTAACTTTCGCAATGAGGGGCTGTCGCCGCGACATAACCCCGAATTCACCATGCTCGAGTTCTATGCCGCTTATGCGGATTATCGCGATTTGATGACACTGACCGAGCAAATGTTGCGCGAGTTGTGTCAGAGCGTGCTGGGTCACACCGTTATTGAATACCAGGGGCAGGCGCTCGACTTCGGGCAGCCCTTCGCGCGGATGACGCTCAAGGAATCGATCCTCGCGCTTAATCCTGGGGTCGCGGTGCGGGAACTCGAAGACGTGGCGAGTGCGCGCACGCTGGCCGCGCGCCTTGCGGTGTCACTTGCAGCGGATCTTGGCCTCGGCAAAATTCAAACTGAAATATTTGAGAAAACAGTCGAATCGCGGCTGCTCGCGCCAACCTTTATCACTGAGTATCCGGCGGAGGTGTCGCCGCTTGCTCGGCGTTGCGATCACGATCCATTCGTCACGGATCGCTTTGAATTGATGGTCGCCGGGCGGGAAATTGCGAACGGCTTTTCGGAGCTCAATGATCCGGAAGATCAGGCCGAGCGTTTTCTGGCGCAAGCCTCGGCGAAGGCTGGCGGTGATGTGGAGGCCATGCATTACGATGCCGATTACATTACCGCGCTGGAGTATGGTTTACCGCCGACGGCTGGCGAGGGGATTGGGATTGACCGCTTGGTCATGCTGCTCACCGACAGTCCGTCGATTCGGGATGTGCTGTTGTTTCCGCATTTGCGGCCGCGCAGCGTCTAAGCGTCTTCGAGCGCGATTTCCCGCAACCGGTCGTTGCCAGGAACCGTAGGTTTTGTTGCCATCCAGCGGAAGCGGCGCTGCGCGCGATTTCACCGCCGGATTACTCCGCATGCGCTCGCCACGACGGCAGGGATTGGTGCGAAAACATGCTGGAGGGTGCGTGGGATTTTGGGTCGTTCATCAGCGGTTTAAAACGCGTTCGACATGCTGGCCCGGGATCGTAGTGGCAGCTGTAACTTTTCGCCGGTCTCTAGCGAATACGTCGATGACGGAAGATTTGAGTTGCCAGGGCGCCCTTCCCGATCCGCGCGGATCAGGAGACCGTAACTGCTTATGGCCCCGGTCGGCGGACGCAGTGTTTGCGTCTGCGCATAACCTTAACCTTTGGAGATTGAATCATGGCTAAAAGTCCAGAACTTAAAACGCTTGCTGCCGCGATCGGCACGACCTTCGCGCTGACTCTCGCGATTTCGCCAATTGCCAACGCAGCAGGGAATCCCTTCGGCATCACGCAGTTCCAGTCCGGCTACATGGTGGCGGGCGAAGAGGGCAAGTGTGGTGGCGAAAAGGCGGCCACGGAGAAGGACGCCGAAGGCAAGTGTGGCGGTGACAAGGCCACCAAAGAGAAGGGCGCCGAAGGCAAGTGCGGTGGCGAGAAGGCGGCTGAGGACAAAGGTGCCGAAGGCAAGTGCGGCGGCGCGAAGGCCCAGTAACTGAGCTAAATAGAGGTAACGGCTCGGCAGATGACCCGCACTTACGCGATTCATGGCCAGGGCCTAGGTCTCCGGCGAGCGTTGATGCGCTCGCTGGAAGCCGAATTTCCCGCCACGATCAATTTTCTCGAAATCGCGCCTGAAAACTGGCTCGGTGTCGGTGGCCACCTTGGCCGACGGCTGCGCGCCTGCAGCGAACGCTATCCGCTGGTGTGTCACGGGCTCTCGCTGAACATCGGCGGCGAGGCGCCGCTCGACGAACCGTTTTTAGGCCAACTTAAGATCTTTCTCGATCACCACCAAGTGCGCTGTTACAGCGAACACCTGAGTTATTGTGCAGATGACGGGCAGCTCTACGATCTCATGCCAATTCCTTTCACGGCGGACGCAGTACACCATGTGGCCTCGCGAGTGCGGCGGGTGCAGGAAATCCTGGAACGCCGGATTGCGCTGGAAAATGTCTCCTATTACTGCGCGCCTGGCGCCGAGCTTAGCGAGCAGGAATTTCTGCACGCCGTTCTCGCCGAGGCGAATTGCGATTTGCTGCTCGATATCAACAATATCTATGTGAATAGCGTGAATCATGGGTATAACGCGTGCGAGTTTCTCCGGGCATTACCCGCCGCGCGCATCGCCTATGCGCACATCGCAGGGCATTATCAAGAAGCGCCGGACCTCATTATCGACACGCATGGCGAGCGCGTGATCGAGCCAGTGTGGGATCTCTTGGCAGCCGCTTATGAAAAATTCGGCGTGTTCCCCACCTTGCTTGAGCGCGATTTCAACTTCCCCGCGTTGCCCGAACTGCTGGCCGAGATGTCGCGTATCGGACAGTTTCAGGCAAAGCACACCGAGAATTAAGGAAACTCAACTGGATCCTCGCACACCCTCGGTGAATCTTCCGTTTCAGGAAATCCAGCGGCGCTTCACCGCTTATGTCCGCGCGCCGACTGCGCTGCCGCCGCTTGGTGAATTAGCGCCGCGCATGGCGGTGTATGCCGCACTCGTTTTCAATAACCTCGATTCGCTATTGAAGAGTTGCTTTCCGGTGCTGCACAGCGTGGTGGCGGCGCGCCAATGGGAAGCTATGGTGCGTGAATTTCTGGCGCACCACCGTGCGCAGACGCCGCTGTTCTCGCAAATCGCCAGTGAGTTCTTGGCTTTCTTGGCTAGCCGTGCGATGACCGAGGACGAGCCGGGATTCCTGCGTGAACTTGCGCATTACGAATGGCTTGAGCTCGACGTGAGTTACGATCCGCGCGAACTTAGCGACTGCGTAATCGACGCGGATGCTGCTCCTTTCACGGATGTGCCGGTGCTCAATCCCCTGGCGCGCCTGCAGCGCTATGGGTATCCCGTACACCGCATTGGTCCGGCCTACCTGCCCGACTCCCCGCCGCCTGACCCTACCTTTCTGGTGGTGTTCCGTGAGCGCGCGGATGGCGTGGCATTCACTCAACTCACCCCAGTCACCGCTCGTCTGGTGGAAATGATCCAAGCCAATTCACAAGGACGCTCGGGAGAAGCATTACTGCGGCAATTAGGGGACGAAATTCAGCACCCAGAGCTTGCAGCCTTGCTTGAATTTGGGCGCGAGATTTTGCGCGATTTGCGGCAACGCGAGTTGCTGCTGGGGGCACGCTTTAACCCCCGCGGCGCGCTCCCATCCGCAGGCGCAGCGCATTCAAACGGATGAAGCCGCCGGCGTCTGCCTGGTTATAGCTACCCGCATCATCTTCGAAGGTGGCGAGCTTGGTGCTGAATAGGCTGTCGTGTTCGGAGCGGCGACCGATCACAATCACATTGCCCTTGTAGAGCTTGAGGCGCACGCCGCCGTTCACGCGCAGCTGCGACGCATCGATCATCTGCTGCAGCATCTGGCGTTCCGGGCTCCACCAGTAGCCGTTGTAGATCAGAGATGCATAGCGCGGCAGGAGATCATCCTTGAGATGTGCGACTTCGCGGTCGAGCGTGATCGACTCGATTGCACGATGCGCCTTCAATAAAATCGTCCCGCCGGGGGTTTCGTAACAGCCACGTGACTTCATGCCGACATAGCGGTTCTCGACGAGATCGAGCCGACCAATCCCGTTGGCCCCACCAATCCGATTGAGTTCGGCCAGCAAGCTGGCAGGCGACATCCGTTGGCCATTGAGCGCGACTGGGTCGCCAGCTTCGAATTCTAGGTCGAGCAAGGTGGCTTTATCCGGTGCCGCTTCGGGCGCCACCGACCAGCGCCACATCGCATCTTCGGCTGGGGTCCAGGGATCTTCGAGCACGCCACCTTCGTAGGAGATGTGCAGCAGGTTGGCATCCATTGAATACGGCGATTTGGTTCCCGCCTGATATTCAATCGGGATCGCGTGCTGCTTCGCATACGCGAGCAAGGTCTCGCGCGAAGTTAAGGTCCATTCGCGCCACGGCGCGATGACCTGGATGTCGGGCTCAAGCGCATAAGCGCCAAGCTCGAACCGCACCTGATCATTGCCCTTACCGGTCGCGCCATGCGAGATCGCATCCGCACCGGTGAGGCGCGCGATCTCGACCAGGCGCTTCGCGATCAGCGGGCGCGCGATTGACGTGCCAAGTAGGTATTCGCCTTCATAGAGCGTATTTGCGCGAAACATCGGGAACAC
>JANOVQ010000081.1:0-13339 GCA_031417495.1 Pseudomonadota bacterium
CGTTGCGCAATTGGCGCACGGCCTCGAGCACTTTGGTCATGCCGCCGCGATTGCCAGGATGGTTGTTGCAGAGCCCGCCGCCATCCGTGTTGAAGGGCAGTTTGCCCACGCCCGAGATGAGATTGCCGTCGGCGACGAAGCGGCCGCCTTGACCCTTCGCGCAAAAACCGATGTCTTCGATCTGCATCAGCACCGTGATCGTGAAGCTGTCGTAGAGCGAAGCATATTTAATATCCGCACGCTGAATGCCCGCCTCTTCGAAGGCCTTAGCGGCAGACCATATCCCAGCCGAATAAGTGAGATCGACGTCACCGCCGCGCATATGCTTGATAGCCTCACCGGCCCCGAGCACGCGCACTTTCGGGCGCTTCAACTGCGCGGCGATTTCGGGCGCGACCACCACCAGCGCACCGCCACCGTCGGAGACCACGCAGCAATCGAGGCGATGCAGCGGATCGGCGACCAGTGGCGAATTGAGCACGTCCTCCACCGTCACCACGTCGCGCAGCATGGCGTGCGGGTTGTGCTGCGCATGCTGGGAGGCGGCAACCTTGATCCAGGCGAGCTGCTCTGAGGTGGTGCCGTATTCGTACATGTGGCGCTGCGCGCACATCGCGTAGATATTCAACACCGTCGGTTTGAACGGCGCCTCAAAGGGTGCATCCGGCGGCTGCATCGACATGGGTGCACGGCCGGGCTGCGCACCGCCCGTACGCGGCTTGCCCGCCAACGTAATCAACGCGACCTTGCACTTGCCGGCCGCGATTGCCTGCGCCGCATGGTTCACATGCACGACATAGGAGGAGCCGCCGGTTTCCGTGGTATCCACATGGCGCACGGCTAGGCCGAGGTAGTCTGCCATCGATAAAGCCCCGAGGCCTGGCGCGTCGCCGGCACAGAAGTAGGCGTCTACATCCCGTAGCTCAAGGCCCGCATCCTCCAACGCGCCCTTGGCGACCTCGGCATGAATCTGCGCGATCGGAATACCCTCCGCCTTGCGCGTGGGATGTTCGTAGATGCCGGCGATGTACGCCTTAGCCTTGATACTCATGAACTTTTGCAACCTCTCGTTTCTCATCCGCTTTTGAGGAGCTTACACCAGCTGCCGGTGACTGGTCAGGTGGGATCAAGGAGTCAGGGTCGGTGATTCTCTTGAATGGCCTCCATCGCTCACGCATGTAGAATCAACGACCCTGACCCTTTGAATAGAGGACCCTCATGACCAACGATCCGATCAATGTAGCGCAGCGCTGGATTGTGGCTTACAACGCGAAGGATTTCGGCACCTTGCGCGGCATGATGACCGATGACATCCATGTCGAGCACCATAACCGTGGCGTCGTGCTCGACGGCCCCGAGGCGATGATCACGATCATGACCCAGTTCGAAGGCTTGCTTCCGGACCGCCGCTTTCATTCGATACGTCGCCAGTTTGCAGCGGGTGATCAGGTGGTCACGGAACTCACCTGGGAAGCCACCCCAACCGCTGACATCGAAGGCTTCGCGAAGAAAGGCGAAGTCATCTGCCTCGAATTGGCCTGCGTGTGGACGATTCGCGACGGACGGATTGCGGACTATCACGACTACGGATGAGGCGCGCGCAGCGACGATAGTAGTGACGCATCAGACACCTTCTGGCTGCGTACGGATGCACTACACTTCAAGCACGACTACCTACCGCAGAGTGACCCGATGCTGAAATGCGCAAGCTGCATGCACGACAACCAGTCAGGCGCGCGGTTCTGTGCGAATTGCGGCGTGCGGCTCGCCGTGCAATGTCAGGCCTGCGGCGAACCCGCTACGTCCGACCAGCGGTTCTGTACTTCGTGCGGTGCGGCGCTGGCGCCTGGAATCGCGGTACCAGCAGCGGGGGCCGAGCTCGCGCTTTCTCCAGTCAATTACACGCCACCGCATCTCGCGCAGCGCATTCTCGCCAATCGGCAGGCGCTGCGCGGTGAGAAGAAACAAGTCACGGTGCTGTTTTGCGATGTGGTCGAATCGACGGTCCTCGCGGGTGCAATCGGCGCCGAGGGCATGCACACGCTGTTGTCGGATTTCTTCACCCGCGCCCTCGCCCAGGTGCATCATTTCGAAGGGACCGTCAATCAGTTCCTGGGCGATGGCTTTATGGCGATCTTCGGCGCGCCGCTCGCTTACGAAGACCATGCAGCCCGCGCCGGCCTCGCCGCGATCGCAATTCGGCGAGCGGTTGCAGATGCCTGTGTGTCTTCCTCAATCCGCGGCTGGAGCAAGGTGCAGATCCGGATGGGGCTTAATTCCGGACAGGTAGTCGTCGGCACCATCGGGGACGACTTACGCATGGACTACACGGCAGCTGGCGACACCACGCATTTGGCAGCGCGCCTGCAGAGCGCAGCAGCGCCAGGCGAGATCCTCTGTGGTGAAACCACTGTGAATGCGGCGCGCGGTGCACTTGAAGTGGAGGCACTGGCCGCAATTCCGTTGAAAGGGATAGCGACTCCTGTTGCGCGTTTTCGTTTACTGGACGCGCACGAGCACACCAGCCGGATCGCGCAAGGTAAAACGCTGTTTGTCGGCCGTGAAGCGGAGCTCGGCGTATTGCTCGCAGGGGTGGCACAAGCGGTAGCAGGACGCGGCGGCGTGATTGAAATCGAGGGCGAGCCAGGGGCCGGCAAGTCGCGTTTGATGCGGGAATTCCAAATCGGCTTGCCAGCACACAGGCGAACCGTGCTGGGTCAATGCATCACTTACGGCAATCAAAAACCCAACGTGCCGATCATCGAACTTGTGCGCGGCTTGTTAGAGACTGAGGCGGCCGACCACGCTGCCTCCCTCGCCGACAACGATTATCTGGCGGCCTTGCTCGGCGATGAACACGCGTTGAGTCGAACCAAAGGCATCGATCCCGCGACGATGCGCGGTCGCACGCAACAAGCCCTGGTCGACTACGTGCTGCGCAGATCCCAGCACGCGCCGGTGGTCCTGCTGATCGAAGATCTGCACTGGGCGGATCCCAGTTCAATCGAATATTTGAGTGCGCTGGCTACTTCGCTGCAAGGTAGTCACGGTCTGCTGGTGGTGACCTTCCGCCCGGGCTCGGATCCGCCCTGGCCGGCCGTCGCCCGCCTGGCGCGAATCAGCCTGACACCATTGCCTGCGGACGCCATGCAACAACTCCTCGCGCAGTTGCTGGCGGTTTCCGTGTTGTCGCACGAGCAGCAGGCGCAGGTGACCGCACGCGCGGAGGGCAATCCGTTTTTCCTGGAGGAATTGGTGCGCGCCGCCGTCTCGACCGGCGAACAGGTCCCGGGGGACGTCTTCGATGTGCTCGGCGCGCGCATCGATCGGCTAACGACACCGGACAAACGCAATCTGCGCACCGCCGCAGTGATGGGACGGGAGTTCTCACTCGATCTCCTGGAAGAAGTCGTGGAGGGGCCGCACGCCCAGCGTATCCGGCTGGAACAGTTGATCGGGCTCGGCTTCATCGAACCCATGCAGACGCCGCGCCGCTATCGGTTTGTGCACGCACTGACGCAGGAAGTGACCTACCAGGGCATGCTGGGGGGCGAGCGTCGCCAGTTGCATACGGCGTTCGCAACGCGGCTGACAGCCAAAGCGAAAGACGCCGAACAGGATTGCGAGGATATCGCGCGCCATCATCTTGCCGGTGAAATTCCGACGTTGGCATTGCCGTTTTTGGAGACAGCCACTGCGAAGGCGCTTCGCAGCCATACGTTGGAAGCGGCGCATGGATTCGTAAGCGATGCGTTACGGCTATTTGAAGCAGAAGAGATGACGACCGACCGGCTAGTGCGCTGCGTGGCGTATCTGTTGCAAGCATTTCCCGTTTTTCATTTTCTGCACAAACATCGCGAGTACGCTGAGTTGCTGGAACGTTATGCGCCGCAGGTCGAAGCCCTCGGCATTCCTGGCGTGTTGGGACCGTTTCTGGCGCAGCGTGGGCACCGCTTGTGGGTGGCCGGACGCTTCGCCGAATCGGAGGCATTACTCAAACGCGCGCTCCCTCTATGCGAGGAAGCGCAGGATCCAGTCAATGCAGCGCACACCTGCTTCTTGTTGATCTGGCTTTATGCGGGCCGCGGTGAATGTGAACTCGGCGAACAATATGGCATGCGGACATTGCGTTATCTTGAGCAGGCGGCAGTGCCCTTATTCCTCACTTTTACCAATGTCGGACTTCTCTTGTGCGCTACTTATCGTGGACGCTGGCCCGCAGCGCTGCAGCATGGCGAGCGGGCGCGCGACATTGGGTTGGCCGCCCACGACGACGGGTTAGCCGCTTTCGGCGGAGGCTTTCTCGCGTGGTCGTTATATGAAATGGGCCAAGATCAGGCTGCGCTCGCAGAGGCTCAGGCGGCGCTTAAAATTGCTCCGACAAATTATTTCAGAGGTTGGTGCGCCACTTATATGGCAGCCATCATGGCCCGTCTCGGCGATGCTCAGGAAGCGATGGCAATTCTCGATCAGGCCGTGGGTTATTCTGAACAAGCCGGACACATCGCTGGCTATACGCTGGTGGCATTGCTGCGCGGCGAAGCGCGCATTCATGCACAGGAATATGCGAAAGCCTGGCAGGAAATGGACGCACTGCGCGCGTTGGCAATGACAATTCCGTTCCCCTTTGTCGCCGCAGGCGCACTGCAAGTCCAGGCCGAATGCGCGCTGCGCACGGGGCGCGCGCAGCAGGCGCTTGAGCTGTTTCGTCGCGCGGAACAGGAATTCATCGCGATAGATGCCGCGCATCGAGTCGCGCAAGTCCGAGCGGGTGCCGAGCGTGCAATGCGCGCTTGAAGCGCGGTGCCTTATGGCGTGAATCCCAGCGCACGCCGAGATCGAAGCGCCAGGGCGCGCACTTCGTCGAGCTGCGCAGCGAAGCCCAACAACCCACCGCGTTGGCACTTTGATCACGCAACCTTGCCAACCTACCCTTAATATCGCAATCCAAACAGCTATCGCAGCTGCTTCGGGGTGCAATTAAAGCGACTTTTTCAGGGACGACTACCCAGACTCGCGTAGCCAAGCTTCCGTCAGGTCGCTATTGTGTCCCACCGCAGTAGGAGTTCCACGCATGACCACCCACATTGGCTTCGACGATATCCACCTCGACTATCTCAGCATTGCCGAAGCGCGCCAGCGCAGCGGTCTGCGCTTAGTGCTCGGTGCGTATACGGTGCCCGGGCCGTGGCGCGAGGCGTGTAAGGGATTGTTCGATGTGAAAGGACTTGCCTATGCCTCGGTGCGCACCTCAAATGCCGGCGCTTCGGATCTCGATTTCGGCATGGGCGATACGCAAAGCGAGCTCTATGTGTGGACCGCGCAGTAGAGCGCGCCGGTCGCGATTTGGAATGATGAACGGCCGCGTGCGTCGTGGCTCGATCAGCTCAACTTAGCCGAACGACTCGCGCCAGATCCGGCGCTAGTGCCGCGAGCGAGCGCGGACCGCATGCAGATGTTCGGCTTCATCAACGAAATTGCGGGCGAGAACGGTTTCGGTTGGAGCAAGCGTTTGCAGCTGATCCATGCCGCGCTGACCACCCTCTCGCCAGCCGCCGAAGGTTATGCGTTCTGGAAAACCCTGGGCGACAAATATCTCTACACACACGCGCGCGGCGAGGCAGCCAAGGCGAAAGTGATCGAGGTGTTGAACCTGCTCGCAGCCCAGCTGGTGGCCCAGCACCAGCGCGGTCGCCGCTATCTCATCGGTACCCAATTCAGCGCGCTCGATATCTATTTCTCGACTTTCTACACGCTGATTGAACCGCTGCCACCGGCACTGTGTCCGATGGCGAGCGATTATCGGCCGGCCTACACCAATCAGGATGCAGACATCGCGAAGGCTGTCACACCTGCCTTAGCGGCCCACCGCGATTTCATCTACGCCGAGCATCTCGTGACGCCCATCGTATTTTAAAACCGCGAGGTCGCACCCTTCTTAAGCGGCGGGTGAAGGCACGTAGGCCGACGTGCGGAGCACTCGCCCAGGCAGTTTGCCCGTGCACTCGTCGTATTCGAAGGTAGGCACGCCGTTAACGATAATCGCGCGATAGCCCTTGGCTTTCTGAATCAGCCGTTTGCCACCGCCGATGATGTCTTCGTACACCGGCACCGAAGGGGTCACTTCTAGTTTCTCCAGGTCGTACACCACGATGTCTGCCGGCATTCCCACCTGCAAGGTGCCGATGCCTTCCAGCCCGATGGCGGCCGCCGACATATACGACAAGCGCCAGTGCGCTTCCTCCAGCGAGAGAACCCCCTGATCGCGCACTAACTTGGTGAGCATCGACGTTGGATACTTACCCAGGCACAGGAACTGCGTGTGCGCGCCGCCATCCGACAAGCCGGGCACTACAAACGGATGGCTCATGATTTCGCCCACGGCGTCGTCTTCGGTATTATTCAAGTCCTCGATCAGGAACAGTGTCTTGAGCCCTTCGGCGAGTGCGATCTCGCAGAACGCATCGAGTGGCGCAACCCGCATGTCGCGCGCGATTTCACCGACATAGCGGCCTTTTAGTTCCGTTTTCGCCGAATCGAAAACCTTTATCCGATCCCAATCGCCAGACCACAGGCGATTTTTGTAGTGATCCAGATCGTGTTGCAGGCGTGCCCGCACTTTCGGATTCTTGAGGTTGGCGAGGCGTTCTTCCATCGGACACGCCAGCGCCGTGTTCCATTCCGGCATATCGTCGAAAAGATTGTATTCCACCAGACTGAACAGCGATTCAATGCGATGCGAACTGCCCAGCGCATAGATGCGATGACGCTTGTTCATATCCTCCAGACGCAGCAAGGCTTCCTTCCATTGGCCAGGCAGGTGATGGACCTGCAGGATCGCGTTGTAATACACCGGACGTCCGCTCAATTCCGCCCAACGTTCCAGCATGGCGGCCTCTTCCGGGCCGAGATGCAGCGATTGCGGCGTGACTTCGATGGAACCGACATTGAATTCGCGGGCGACGGCGATCAGTGCTTCAGTTTCTTCGGCACTCGCAATCAGGCTCGGCAGTTTAGAGCCGTCGTAATCGCGATCGATCAAGTTCAGATCAGTCGAAAGCCCGAGCGCACCGGCGCGATAACCATCACGGACCAGTTCTTTCATTTGCTCAAGTTCATCTGGGGTGACTTTTTCTCGCCGCGTGTCTTCCTCGCCGAGCACCCACGCCCGAATCGGAGACTGCGGGATGTAGGACGCGACATTCACGCCAATCCCGGCACGTTCGAGCGATTCGAGATAATCACGCTGACTCACCCAGTCCCAGCGCATGCCTTCTTTCATCGCCGCATAAGGGATGGCCTCGACTCGCGTCATGCGCTGCATTGCACGCTCGCGGTCTTCTGGTCGGCAGGGTGAGAAACCGAAGCCACAGGCCGCGATCACAATGCTGGTGATGCCGTGCCAACAAGACTGGGAGGCGTAGGGATCCCAATTCAACTGCGCATCGTAATGGGTGTGCACATCGATAAAGCCGGGCGCCACGATGAGCCCGCGCGCGTCGATTTCCTGCCGGCCTTTGCCACGCACATTACCGATCTCGGCGATCAGTCCATCTTTGACCGCCACATCGCCATTGAAGGCCGGCATTCGCGTGCCATCGACCACGCGGCCACCTCGAATGACTAAATCGTATTCCCCAGTTGAATCGGACATGGCAGGTTCTCCCTGGTTGATGCAGTAGGAATTCGTGAAGGGTCTGGCGCCGACGCATTGAAGTGCGATCCGACCTCGGCGCAGGGCGATCTTGGAATTGAGAATCCATAGTCTGCGCGTGGTCTTGATGGGTCAAGAAGTTGCACAGTCGCCTCGCCGCGAGGAGAGAGGCCGTCCATTCGAATAATGGTGCTGCGCTTTGTGCGCTGCGAAACCCGCTCCAGTCACGTCTTACTGCGCGAGTTTGCTGCTGCCCATCACGCGCTGACGTGGCCGATTATGTAAAGTGACGCAGGTTAATCCCAGTCTCTCTTTGGGTAAGTCCGACAGCACGCGGCTACGAATAGGGCGGAGAGGTCGCTTCGCCGAAAAAACCTTACTATGTTCTATCCAGACATTTGAAAGCGAGGATTTGCCGATGAGCAAGCCAAAACTAGATTGCGAGACCGTGCCCCTGAATCAGCATGAATGGCAACCGCTACCTGCCACATTCAGCGCCGGTGGTGCAACCTGGCAACTCTTGCACGTATCCCCTGAAGCTGGGTCTTGGACTGCTGCCTTTCGCTATCCCAAAGGATCGTCGGTTCCGAGCCATGTTCACGTCGGTCCCGGCGAATATTTCCTCATGCGCGGGAAGCTCGAAGTTCGCGGCGGTGATTATGGCGGTGGCGACACCGTCACTGCGCCCAGCTATGGATATGAAGCAACGGGCGCCCGGCACCACGAAACGTTATTCCTGGAAGATTCGGAGGTCTACATGAGGTTTCAGGGGCCACTGCAGATGGTCGATTCGAGCGGTAAGACGGTCGGCGTATACGGGTGGGAAGAAGTTCAGGCGCTGTGGACTGCCCAAAATCAAAAACAATCCTCAAAACGACGCCGAAAAGTCGCGTAGGCGGAATTAAGAGAATGAATCCGGGGACAGTCTACAGATTTCCAAGCCGGACCATCACTCGAACTCGATGAGGGCGCACGCCTAATCAGTAAACTGTCCCCGGATTCGGGCATCATAGAAGGGCTGGATGAAGCCCTCGCAGAAGACAACGCCAACCGGTGCGGGCGATACTACGCGACCGACTATATCGCCCGTGAACTCGGGTTATTCGACTAGGAGAATTACCATCGCAATTGAAAACAACACCGCAAAGAAATTCGCCGTCGGCGTCGCCGTGACCCACATCTACGGCATTGAGGTCCTGGCGGATAGCCACGACTTGGCCCTCCTCAAGATGGATGATTGGGTGCGCGGTAACTTGCCGGCCAACGACCTGACTCCCATGATTCGCAGCTCCGACCTGAAGGTGATTGGACTCGGCGCCGTCACGGATGGCATGGTGGTCCAAGTCGGCGAGATCTCCACAGACACCCGTACCGAAATGGCCTTTCGAGGCAAACTGCCTGAGACTGGCTGGCTCCACCTATTCCCGGCCCCACCCAACACCGTCGCGTAGCGCGACAAAACGGTTGCAGCCAGCAGCGAGGCGGATTAGACGGAGATTGGACTGCTGGCAGGGCGCGCGGACGCGGAAACCGTCGTCACTCAGGGACAGTTTACCGATTCCCAAGTGGGACCGATGCACGAAGTAGACGAGGGCGAGCGTGTAATCGGTAAACTGTCCCTGGATTCCCGAATGTGAATCAAATTTTGCTTTTTCTGGACTTATAAAGTTACGGCGCTGCGCTGCAGCCTAACCGGCAAATGCTTCAAGCCGCCCACTAGCGTCGATTGCACATATTCCACCTGCCCAACGATCTCGATGCCGTCGTAACGCGATAACAACGCTTCCAGCGCGATGCGGATTTCCATCTTGGCAAGCGGACCGCCTAAACAAAAGTGCGGCCCGGCGCCGAAACCGAGATGTAAATTGGGATGGCGAGTCACATCAAATTCATACGGACGATCGAACACTTCTTCGTCGCGGTTGGCGGAGGCAAACCACATCATGATGCGCTCGTCTTCCCGGATTTTAACGCCGCTAATTTCCGTGTCTTGAGTCGCCGTGCGCATCAGCGAAATTACAGGCGTGGTCCAGCGCACGATTTCCTCCGCGGCCAAGCGAATGCCTTTCGGTTCTTGACGCAGGAGTTCCATTTGTGCGGGATGTTCGAGCAGTGCGAGCACCCCACCCGAGAACGCGTTACGCGTCGTTTCAAAGCCCGCCAAAATTACTTGGACCGCGTTGTAGGCGAGCATTGACGGCGATAACGGACAGCCCTCAAGCGTTGCATTGGCCAGCATCGTCAGTGGATCGGAATGCGGACAACCACGCCTTTCCAACGCATGACGCTTTCCGTATTGATGGAGGTGTCTGAAACCGGTGGCGACCGTCTCAGCGGCACTACCTTGCCGGTATTCCGGATCCGTGCCGCCCACTGCCATCCGGCCCCAAAGCAGCAGGTCGTCCCAATCCTCCGCCGGCAACGCAAGGATGTCGCAAATCACCGCCATCGGCACCTTAACTGCCAGATCCGTCACCAGATCAATTTCGCCGTGCGCTGGGATCTCATCGAAGATTTTCTCAACCAGCACTTTTGTACGTGCTTCGCTTTCGGCAAGTGCTTTCGGTAAGAACGGTCCGGAAATTACTTTGCGCACCGCGGTGTGTCGAGGCGGGTCGATCATCGTCACGGTCTCTCCGACCCCCCAGGCTTCTCTTACGATGGCAGCCATCTCAGCATCGACTGCCGGCACGACTCCTTCGCGTTCGGAGCTGAATATCAGCGGTTCATTCAGTAGGTATTTGATATCGGCGTGACGAAACAACGACCAGTAGCCCCGACCGTCCGGGCTTTCGGTCCAGTGGATCGGGTCTTCAATGCGCAGGCGATCAAACAGCCGGTAAAACGAAGTGTTGGCAAAGAAAGCAGGATCGTTAAGCGCTTGGTCGACGACATTCATTCTTCTTGCTCCTTATGCTTGCCCGCAAATTTCGTCAGATATGCAAGCGATATCTTGAATATAACATGCGGCCTCCAAGTGGCTCACCAGCGCAAAAAAAGATGTGACGCTTGGAAATTCTGGACCATTGATTCGGCACGACCACGCGGACAGGCGACCGCATTTGAGAAACGAAGGCCCTCGTTTCGTGAGTCAGCAGAGGGTCGGTGGTTGCCCCCGCCCGGCTAAGCGCGCGTCCAGCACCAGCCTGGACCATGTGCATGGCATAAACTTGTTCCACTTTCCGGCGGTCACGCCGATTCTCCAACTCCAGCCACCAGAGGCTCGTATTGACCAACTCGCCCCGTTATATTCTGGCGTGCGACGAGGCGCGAAATCGCCGCGGATCTTCCAACTGCTGAGGAGGCACGACATGGACTTGGAACTGGCGGGTAAGCGCGCAATCGTCACTGGTGGCACACGTGGAATAGGCCGTGCAATAGCCGAGCGTCTCGTCCAGGAAGGATGTTCGGTCGGGATTTGTGCGCGCAACAGCGAGGAAGTCGCGCGCGCGGTCGCAGATATTCAAAAACTCGCGGGAGCAAGTGTGCTGGTCACTGGCGCGACCGTAGATGTCGCAGAGACCCAAGCGGTGACGACCTGGATTAACGCGGTTGCGGATCGTTTCGGCGGGCTCGATATTGCGATCGCCAATGTCAGCGCGTTGAGTGTAACGCCAGACGAGGCGAGTTGGCATCGCGCGATGGACATCGACGTATTAGGCACGGTGCGCATGGTCGAGGCAGCGCTGCCGTATCTCGAAAAATCGACCTGCGGTTCCATCGTCGCGATCGCGTCCACCGCTGCTCTGGAAGCCTTCGGCGGTCCGCGTCCTTATAACGCGGTCAAGGCCGCGGTCATCAATTACCTGTCGAATCTGGCGACCTTGGTCGCGCCGAAAAAGATCCGCGCCAACACGGTCTCCCCCGGCACCATCTATTTCGACGATGGCGTGTGGGGTAAACGCAAGCGCGAGCAGCCGGAAGTGTTCGCCTCCTTTCTTGCGCTGAATCCACTCGGCCGCATGGGCACCCCGCAAGAAGTCGCGAACGCAGTAGTGTTCATCGCGAGTCCCGCCGCCAGTTTTATTACGGGCGCGAATTTCGTCGTCGATGGTGGCTTAACCCGCCGCGTGCAGTTCTAACCTTCGCGACATGCGTTTCGCGTTCACTGATGAACAGGAGCAGTTTCGCGCGGAGATCCGGCGCTTTCTGCGCGCGCGCTCACCCATCAGCGCGGTACGCCAACAGATGGCGGAGGACGGTATCGACAGGGCCGTTTGGCAACAGCTGAACCGCGAACTCGGTGTCGCCGGCATTCATGTGCCGGAGATTTTTGGCGGCCAGGGCTTTGGCTTCGTCGAACTCGGCATCACCCTGGAAGAGATGGGGCGCGCGCTTTACTGTGGTCCGTTTTTCGCTTCCGCAGTGCTTGCCACCCACGCGCTTTTGAATGGCGCGAGTGAAGCGCAACGGCACACGTGGCTACCCGCAATTGCCGCAGGCGATTGCATTGCGACCTTGGCCTGGGTGGAGGCCAATGGGTGTTGGGAGGTGGGTGGCGGCGCGCTCACGGCGACCCCGGCGGACGGCGACTATCGGCTCAATGGCGCCAAGAAATTTGTGCTCGACGGGCATCTTGCGGATCTCGTGATCGTCGCCGCGCAGGTACGCGATACGCCTGGTGATGAAGGCCTCGCGCTATTCGCGGTTGATGCGCCCTGCAGCGGACTCACGCGCCGTCGCCTCGCAACCTTGGATGCGACGCGGAAGCAGGCCGAACTGATTTTCAGCGAGGTGCCGGCGCGCCTGCTCGGCGAGCTTGGCAGTGGCGCTGCGGCGCTTCGTCGCACGCTCGATCAGGCGACGGTTGCGTTGGCCTGCGAAATGGTGGGCGGCGCGCGCGCGCTGCTGGAAAGTGCCGTCGAGTATTCCAAGCTTCGCATGCAGTTCGGGCGCCCCATCGGGTCCTTTCAGGCCATTAAACACAAATGCGCCGATCTGCTGCTGGAGGTTGAACTCGCGAATTCCGCCGCCTGTTACGCGGCCGCGGCGCTCGCCGAGAATGATCTGGAAGCGCCAGCCCTGGCATCGCTCGCCAAAGCCTGTGCGTCTGATGCGTATATGCACACGGCAGTCGAATGCATCCAAATTCATGGTGGCATCGGATTCACCTGGGATCACGATGCCCATCTGTGGTTCAAGCGCGCGAAGAGTTCAGAAGTGATGCTGGGCGATGCGAGTTATCACCGCGAACGCTATCTGCAACTCGGCGAGGCAGTCGCATGACGAATCACGAGGCGAGCACTGTGATCGCGGAAGTCCGCAGCTGGCTCGCCGCGAATTGGGATCCGGCAGCGGGTCTTGTTGCGTGGCGCAATAAGCTCGCGGACTCGGGCTGGGGGATGGCGCACTGGCCGGTCGCCTGGCACGGCCGTGATTTGCCGGATGCGTTACTTCCAGCGATAGAAGCGGAATTTGATGCCATCGGTGCGGTGACCGTCGCGCGCGTCGGCATCCGATTGTTAGCGGCGGCGACTTTACTTGAGCACGGCAGCGAGGCACACAAGGGGCGCTTCCTGCGCCGCATCCTGACCGGCGAAGACACCTGGTGCCAGCTCTTCAGCGAGCCTGGCAGCGGCTCCGATCTCGCGGGTGCGACCACCCGCGCCGACTTCAACGGCGAACACTGGGTGGTCAACGGCCAAAAACTTTGGACGACCAGCGCGCACCATGCGCAATGGGGCC
>JANOVQ010000082.1:0-8792 GCA_031417495.1 Pseudomonadota bacterium
ACGGCCACGGTGGTGGAATCCCTTCCATAATGACTTTGCGGGTCGATCACGACAGCAGGTGGCATGGCCACCCCAACCTCCTGCAATAAATGCACAAGACCTGGTTCAGGCACGAATCCCAGGTCATACATCAACAACGCCGAACCGCCCGCCGCCAGAAACGCCGCCAGCGCCGCAGTCTCCCCCGGCAGATAGGTCGTGCGCGGCCCGCCCTCGATCACCAGTTGGCATTCCGGCGGCACGCCGCCTGGCTTCGCGAGGCTGATGGTCTGCGCCACATAGCCCAAACCTTCGAGTGAGCGCCGCAATCGCCCATAGCCGTGTTGCGTGGTATCCACCACGCCGGCGCCCGCATCGTCATGACTGTGGCCAACGGCGCCCTCAAGATGCGTGTGAAACTCGTAGTTCTCGCTCGCATATTCGCCATGGCCTTCGCTGAAGCACACGCCAACCACCCGCTCGCGCAAGACCCGTTCGATGCCAATTGCGAATTCGGTTTCGTCGGTGCCGCGCACCAGCACCTGTCGACCGGCCGCTTCGATCACCGCAGCGTTATACAGCTTCACGCCATAATTCGCGGCCAGACTGGGTACCTTGTCGGGATCGACCGCGGTCACTGCAAGATAGGCATTACGCCGCTGCATGATTTTGAGTATGTCCTTCGCGCGCTTGGCGTTCGGATCATCGCTCCGATAAAAATAGGTGATCTTGACCGGTTGTTGGAGACGCTCGATCACTGCCATCGCAGCGGGCGCCGGCGTGAAGATCCGCTCGCGGGTCAGATCGAAATGCGTGTCGTGCAGGGCTAACGCGATATTTGCGAGGAGTGCGCTTGCACCTGCCGCCAACAACAGGATGAAAGGCGACAGTCGTTGCCACCAGCGCCAGCGCGCATGCGCCAACGGCAAGCGAATCCCGATGACGAAAAGGCTACCCACGGCGAACAGCCACCCGCCGAACCAACCGAGCGCGGACCAATCGATCGTGTGCGCGGCTTCCGTCATTCGCGTGCCAACGCCCGCACACAAAGAAAAAGCCCCAGGCACACCAAGGTCACGAAATATCCGACGTCGCTGAGATACACCACCCCAATTGACAACGGCGTGAAGTGCGTAAGCAATGAGCAGTTGATGACGACGACATCGAACGGATCGGGCAGCAGATTACCCAGCGAATCGAGCACCCATAGCAGGATCGCAAGTCCCAAGGTGAGCACCGCTGCCACGAGTTGGTTAGTTGTCAACGCCGAAATCCAGAGTCCGAACGCGACCAGCACCGCCGCAAGTAAAGTGAGCCCTAAATACCCGCTATAGACAGCACCCCAATCCGGCTGCCCGAAAACCTGCAGCACCACGGGATAAACCAGGGTGAGCCCGAGCATTACGACAATCACCGCAAGACAGGCGAAAAACTTTGCGGCGACGATTGCCAATTCGCTGGCAGGCGTGGACAGCAGCAGGGCGAGGGTCCCTTGTCGTCGCTCTTCGGCGAATGTACGCATGGTGATCACCGGCACAAACAACAATAAGAGTACGGCAGCTTGATACAACACGCGCACCAGGGACGCGGTCTGGCTGACGAAGAGCCAGGCGGTGAACGTATAGCCCATCAACAACAGATAAACCGCAATTACCACATAGGCGATTGGCGCCGTAAACAACGCGCGCAGTTCCTTACTGAGCAAGGCGCCAAACCCGTTCACTGGGTGGCCCGCGCGGTGAGGGCAAGAAAGCGCGCTTCCAGACCCGTATGCAGAGGACGCAGTTCAAGCACCACACACCGAGCCCGACATAACGCCTGCGCCAATTCCTGCAAGGCGTTGGTCGATCCGAGCTGCAGCTCAAATTTCAACCCGTGCGCGGTCGGCGGCAATTCCTGGACTGTCGTCAGTCCGGGCAGCGCGGCAAACAGGTCGCGCAACACCAGCCCCACGGGTGGAATTACCTGCAGTGCAATCCGGAGTGCCGCCGATTCGCCGGCGGAATCCGTGAGTAAGCGCCCCGCCAACAAGATTCCCACACGGGTCGCGACTTGTTCGATTTCAGTCAAGATATGCGACGTGAGTAGGATGGTGTGGCGTGGCGCCAAACGGATTATCAATTCACGCAGTTCAATAATTTGGGAAGGATCCAGGCCATTGGTCGGCTCATCCAGGATCAACAGTGGCGGCGCGTTGAGCAAGGCCTGCGCGATCAATACCCGTTGCCGGAACCCGTGCGAGAGCTTGCCGATGGCGGTTCGCTGTACAGCAGCGAGAGCGAGTAACGACGTTACCGCATCGAGCGCGTCGCGCAACCGAGCTGACGTGAGTCCTTTCAGGCGCCCCATGAAACGTAGAAACTCGGCGACCTGCATCTGTGGATAGAGCGTCGGCTCTTCGGGGACATAGCCGACGAGTGCGCGCGCGATGGGACCGTGCGTGCACACATCGAAACCTTTGATCGCAAGGGTGCCGGCGCTCGGCGTGAGTCCGCCGACCAGCATCTTCAGAATCGTACTTTTGCCGGAACCATTCGGTCCCAGCAGACCGAAGACTTCGCCTTCAGCAATTTGCAAGGTGACATTATCGACGGCCAGGTGCGCACCATACGCCTTGCTCAACCCCTGGAGTTCGACCACGGGAACAACCTTCATGGAGGAATCACCCGTGGCCGTGGCGCCGACCTTCGAAACAACATCGGGGCCCACGTCCCCGATGTTGTTAAGCACTTTTTAGACTCCCGCTTATTCGTAGAACTCCGGCGCGTGCTTCATGGCTTTAAACGCGTCTGGATCATGCGCAGTGAAGAAATTCGCGCCTTCGCTCGCCATCATGTAGCGAATCCACTCGTAGCCTTTCATGATGCCCGCCGGATCGTAGGCCAGCACTAAATTCGGCGGAATGGATTTCAAGACGTTCTCGCGGAAGTACGCAGCGTCGCCTGTCAGAATCGTCGTGCCCGTTTTGGGGAGGCGCACGATCAGCATCTGGCTGCCCTTGGTGTGCCCGACCGAGCGCTTGACCACTACACTGCCATCGCCAAAGAGATCCATATCCCCCGCCAGCCGCAGCATCGGCAGCGCGCCCGGTGTCGTCGCACCCAGGGCGGAACGCAGTACCATCACGTCCGCGGGGATAAACGATCCGGCAAACGGTTCGTCAGGGAAAAACGCAAAGTGAATTTCGTCTTCCTGGATGACCAAGGTCGAATGTGGGAACTTGCCGACATTACCGCCGTGATCAAGATGCATGTGACTGACCACCACATACTTGATGTCATCGGGGGTCAACCCCACTTTGCCGAGCTGCGCCTCAATTGAAACTTCCGGCGTCATCGCCACTTCGAAGGCGTCGGCGTACTTGCCCCAGTAGCTGCGGTCGGTGATTAACTTGTCGTTGTTGCCCGTATCAAACAGCACATTGCCCTTCGGGTGCTTGATCAGGAACATCCCGACCGGCACTTCAATTTTCGGCTCCATGGGCCCGAAGTTTTGCAGGCTGCCTTTGCCGAGCTTCAAACTGCCGGAGTTCAAGACATACAGCTTCATCCCCGCTGGAGACTCAGCCAGCGCACCGGTTAACCAACCGAACGCGAACATCACGGCCAACGCTGTGTGCACAAGTTTCATAGTCTCCCCCTCAATAAGTGGGACCGATTATGCGCGAAATCTACTGTGCTGTGCACCCCTCAAAGGTCCGGCCAGCGGGGCCCGGTTCGGCAGATTCGGAGGTTGGCGTTGTCGGCTATCTGCAGCGCTGTCGTTTAGCGCTTCACGTCAATAATTTCTGAGTTCATTCGCCCGCGTACGGCATACACGCCGAAGCACGCACAGCTCGCGAATCCTGCACCGACATAAAAGGTGACCGCTGGTCCAAGCCACTGCCACACGCCGCCTGCAATCACACTCGCAAGGAGCGCAGAAAGGCCACCGCCCAGGTTGAAAAGCCCAAAGGCCGTGCCGACAAGATCGGCCGGCGCGGTGTCCGCGACCAGTTTGCTGAGCAAGCCCTGGGTCACGCCGAGATGCGCGCCCCACAGCGCGGCGCCGATGAGCACCGGGAACGGACCACTGGCCTGCGCAAAGACGAGATCAGCTGCCACTAACAAGAGCAGCCCAGTGACGAGTAGAGTCGTCGCACTCAGGCGATCCGCCGCAAGGCCCGCTGGGTAGGCCACCAGCGCGTAGACCAGACTCAGCACCAGCAACACTAGCGGCGCGAAGGACAGCCCCAGGCCCAGCTGCGCCGCCTGCAAGACCAGAAAGGCTTCGCTGAAACGCGCGAGCGAAAGTGTCACGCCGAGCGCGACCACCCACCAAAAACGCGCCGAGAGGCGCCGCGCGTCGTGCCACACCAATCCGTTCCGTGGTTTGGCCGTGAGGGTGCCGGGTTCCTCCACCGCCACGATCAACACCAGCATGGAGAGCGCCGCCGGGATCACCGCAAACCACAGGACGCGCCTGAGGTCATTCGCAAATATCAGCATCAAGCCAATCGCGAGCAGCGGCCCAATGAACGCGCCGACCGAATCGAGCGCCTGGCGCAACCCGAACGCCGCGCCACGCAGATGAACTGGCGTGATGTCGGTGATCAACGCATCGCGTGGGGCGCCGCGGATCCCCTTGCCGAGGCGATCCATCACGCGCGCTCCGCACACCCACGCCACGCTGGTCGCCAGCGGAAACACTGGCTTAGAGATTGCCGCAAGGCCATAGCCGATGACCGCAAGCATTTTCCGTTTGCCGAGAAAATCGCTGAGAGAGCCGGAGAAGACTTTCACAATCTGCGCAGTCGCTTCCGCGATCCCTTCGACCACGCCAATCATGAGCATGCTCGCGCCCAAGCCGGTTGCCAGATAGAGCGGCAGCAAGCTATGCACGAGTTCGGAGGAGGCATCCATGAACAACGAGACAAAACCCAGCGCCCACACCGTGCGCGGGAGCGCTGCACGCGATACGGGTTTAGTCACGCTGACGCGAAGCTTAGGTCGGCCGCTTCTTGCGCGGTTTCGGCGAGCCCCTCAGCTGGCGCGCGCCTTCCACGCTGAGCTCGGCGAGGCCCTTGATCTGCGGTTCGGTGAGCGCCGAGAGATTGAAGCGGAACTTGCCAAAGCGAACTTTTTTGAGATGCTGCAGAACTTCGCGCGGCATTCCACCCGGCAAATCGACGGTACTGAAATCGTCAAAGATATCGATGCGGCCGATGTAGCGACTGTCCATGCCGGCTTCGTTCGCGATAGCGCCCACAATATGTTTCGCGGTGGCACCCTGGGTGTGACCCACATCGATCCGGTAACGCACCATCTCGATATCCGGATCGTCCTTAAGCGCGACGGCCTGGGTGTCCAGCGGCATCGCGGGTCGCGCCTCTGCCCGTTCAGGCAGATTTTGTGGCAAGTTTTCTGGCGCGTGAGATTCCGGCGCGCGCACCGGCGGCACTTCGCGCGGCTTTTCTGGCACAAACGAGCGTGGCGGCGGAACCGCTGGGACGAAGGGTCGGGCGCGCTCGGGCGTGCTGGCCCGCTCGCGACGTGGTTCCGTCTGGCGCGGCGCAAACTCGCGCCGCGGTTCGCGCTCACGGCGCGCCTCACGCGGTGCAGCCTCGCCCCGCTGCGGCGAGGCCTGCGGTCCGTCGTACGCTCCCCCATCGATCCGCAGGGGACGTTCTCTTTGCACCATGTAGGCGAGCGCAGCGGCAATCTCGCGTGGCTCGACGCCGCGTTCGTGCGCCATCTCGTCGATCAGAGTTCCGAAAAATTCCATGTCTTCGCTGGCCAGGGTATCGAACACGATTTGCTTGAACTGTGTGATACGGCGCTCGGCGATCGCCTCTCGCGAAGGCGCCCGCATCGGTTCGATCGGCTGGCGGGTGGCGCGCTCAATCGCGCGCAACATGCGGATCTCGCGCGGCGCGACGAATAGAATCGCTTCGCCCGGGCGACCGGCACGGCCAGTGCGGCCAATGCGATGAATATAGCCCTCGATGTCGTAGGGAATGTCGTAATTGATCACGTGGCTGATGCGCGGCACATCCAGGCCGCGCGCCGCGACATCGGTCGCGATCATGATGTCGAGCTGTTTGTTCTTGAGCTGCTCGACCGTCTTCTCGCGTTGCGCCTGATTTAAATCGCCATTCAGCGCAGCACACGCATAGCCGCGTGCTTCCAGTTTCTCGGCGAGCTCAACGGTCGCAATCTTGGTCCGCACGAAGATCAGCGCCGCGTCGATATCTTCTACTTCGAGGATACGCGTCAGTGCATCCAGCTTGTGCAGTCCGCCAACCTGCCAGTAGCGCTGCCGAATCGCCTCCACCGTGCTGGTCTTGGACTTGATGCGGAGTTCGACCGGTTGTTTGAGATGCTGCTGCGCGACGGAACGGATCTGATCCGGCATCGTCGCCGAGAAGAGTGCGGTCTGGCGCGTGGCCGGGGTGTGTTCAAGAATCCAGTTCACTTCCTCCAGGAAGCCCATGCGCAGCATTTCATCAGCTTCGTCGAGCACCAATGCGCGGAGCTTGGACAGCCCCAGGCTCTCGCGTCGCAGATGATCCATGACCCGCCCTGGGGTGCCGACAATCACGTGCACGGTGCGCTGCAGGCTGCGCAATTGCTGGCTCATGCTCTGTCCGCCATAGATCGGCAGCACATGGAACCCAGGCAGATGACGCGCGTAGCTCTGGAAGGCTTCCGCGACCTGAATCGCGAGTTCGCGGGTTGGCGTGAGCACCAGCACCTGCGGTTCACGCTGCTTGAAATCGAGACGCGCCAGCAAGGGCAGCGCGAAGGCGGCGGTCTTGCCGGTCCCCGTCTGCGCCTGACCGATCAGATCCTGCCCGGCCATCAGCACGGGAATCGCGGCGGCCTGAATTGGCGTCGGCGTCTCATAGCCGACTTCGTTCAGCACGGTCAGCAGGGCGGTGGGGAGTTCAAAACTGGCAAAAGAAACGGCGATATCGGCCATGAGGGCGATCTGGTCTACTGGGGGGCTGCGCAGTGTAAGCGCATTACGGGGTCAACGTCTTTGATTATTTTGGAGCCACCGCCGGTCCCCGTGTGAGGTCGCTCAACAACAGGCGCCGGCGGTTGAACCCTCGGCTGTCTCCTGCTTAAACGGGATCGTGCTGCCACACCCTTCGAACAGCCCAAAATGGCGTTCGAAATTCCCCACGAAATCGAAATGGGCGCGGAACCGCGTGCCGTGAAGCATGTGCCAGGTGTTGCCGCAGACGGGGAACACGCGCCCGGTATCGATTGCATGATGGGCGTCGAGCACGAACCGCTGGGGATGATGCGGCACGCTGCCGCGATAAATGACTGCCTGCCCGTAATCCTCACAGGCGGTCTCCAACTCGGCTAACTTGAACAAGCGATAGGTCGCCGAATAAAACCGCAAGTTGCCCGTCAGGCTGGCGAGCAGCGGATCAGTCACGCCGAGCGGCCGATCTTCTACCAAGCGCGGATCCGCAAATCCGTGGCGGTGGGCAAGGCGCAGAAAGTCGTTCCAATACAGCGCGCCGCCCAAACACTCGCCGTAGAGCACGGGATCGTGACGGACCGACTCTGGCACCCGTCGATCCGCGTACACATCTGAGAAATAGAACTCTCCGCCTGGTTTCAGCAGCCGTTGAATCTCGCGCAACACGGCGTCCTTATCGGGCGAGAGATTGACCACGCAATTCGACACAATCACATCAAAACTGGCAGGTTCCAGCCCCAATTCGTCCAACCGCTCGATGAAGCCAAGTTTGAATTCCACATTGTCGAAACCGAACGCCGCACGATGAAACCCGCGGTGCTGTTCGGCGACGGCGAGTTGTTCAGCAGTCATGTCCACGCCGATAACCGTGCCACTGGCACCGACCAATTGCGCCAGGGCGTACACATCACGGCCCGTGCCACAGCCCAGGTCCAGCACTCGACAGCCCGCCAACAGCGGCGGACACACCAGGCCGCAGCCGTAGTAGCGGGCCAGCACCTCGGGGTGAATCCGCGCCAGCAGCGGCTTGAACCAGTCCGGGAGCGCGCTGGTATCACAGCAGGCGGTGGTTTTTAAGTCAGCGCTCGATTGCAGCTGCTGACCATAATAATCTTTGACTATTTCGTGCATGGAGCGGTCTCCGCGAGAGGATTGTCGAATGCGTACTGCGCGCGCTCAATCCTACGGCAAAATCCGGCTGATGACCGCCATGGGCGTGCACGGCGTGGCGTCCTATACTGCCAAAAAATTTTACGAACCAGAGGGAGACCAAATAGTGACTGCGACAGCGCCCGATAAACAACCGTTCGTCTATGCCCGTTTTACTGCCGCGCTACGCGCGCAAATCAAATTGCTGATCACGCCAGCGCTGATTGAGGAACATCGGCTTAAGCCGCTGGGGCAGAATTCAGATGCGCTGGAGCGCGTGAAGAATTTCCTGAGCCGTCCGCCGAGCTATGCGTTGTATTCGAAAGTGCCAATGCAGGAATGGCAGATCATTCGCATGCCGATAACTCCCGGGAAGCCAGCGCAACCGATCGACAAGACTATTTATCGCGACGAACGCACGGCTTATCACGCGGTGTTTCTGCAGCACCTTGCCGATCTGATGGCGCCCGAAGATCACACATGAGCACCCCCTATGTGACGGGTTATTGCGAGACGCTAGGCCTGCAGGCAGGCGCCACCCAACGCTTCATGTTAAGTGGCGAAGGCGTGCACAAAGTCGAGGTGCAAATCGTGCGGTTAGTCCACGGCGACGAAAACCCCGCCGGTCCCGGCTTCATCGAACACGAAATCGCGGCGAGTTGTAATGGCGAACTCGCCATCGCGCACCA
>JANOVQ010000083.1:0-20839 GCA_031417495.1 Pseudomonadota bacterium
CGCCATTGCGATCGAACCCGAGGTGTTGCTGCTGGACGAGCCTGCTTCCGCGCTTGACCCCATCTCGACGCTCAAGATTGAAGAGTTGGTCTACGAACTAAAGCAGAACTATACAATCGTGATCGTCACCCACAACATGCAGCAGGCCGCACGCGTATCCGATCACACCGCATTCATGTACATGGGCGATCTGATCGAATTTGGTGAAACCAAAACGCTATTCACGACGCCACGCCAAAAGAAAACCGAAGACTACATCACCGGACGCTACGGCTAGCAGAGGAATCTATCTCCATGGTTATGTCGCGAACCCATCATATTTCGCAGCAATTCGATAAAGAATTGGAAGACATCCGCTCGAAAGTTCTCGCCATGGGTGGCCTGGTCGAGGACTCGCTGAGTCAGGTGCTCGAAGCGCTGTCGAAGACCGATATCGGACTTGCCGAACAGATCGCCTCGAGTGACTACCAGGTAAACGACATGGAAGTGGCGATCGACGGTGAATGCACCGCGATCCTGCTGCGGCGGCAGCCCGCCGCAAGCGATCTGCGGTTGGTGCTGGCGGTGAGCAAGATCATTACCGATCTCGAGCGAGTGGGCGATGAAGTGAAGAAAGTCGCGCGCATCGTGACCAATTTTGCGAATACCGGCAGTCCGCGCACCTACTACGTGGGGGTGCTCGCCATGGGTTATCACGTGCGCCGCATGCTGCGCGCGGCGCTCGATGCGTTTGCCCGCATGGATTCGCATGCCGCACTCGAAGTTGCGCAGGAAGACACCGAAGTCGATAAGGAACTCGAAGCGGTGATGCGCCAACTCATTACTTACATGATGGAAGATCCGCGCAGCATCCGCGCGGTACTGGATGCCGTGCTCGCCGCACGCGCCTTCGAGCGCATTGGCGATCACGCGGATAACATCTGTGAGAACGCGATTTTCCTGGTCGAAGGCAAAGATGTGCGCCATGTGGCGCGCGAAGACGTGCGGCAGCAGCTGGCGCTTGGCAGGGGTGAGTAACTTAAGGGCACCACGGAGGACACGGAGGTTCCAAAGATGATCTCAAACAACGGAGTGGGAAAATCGACCACACCAAAAGCCGGAGGAAGAGGAGACTGGTCGAAGCGCGCCTCCCGCGCAGCGAGCCATGGATGGCATAAGCGCAGCGCGGGCGGTAACGGAGCAATTCAGGGATGAATTGCGCAGTGGTAGCGTAGACCAGTCTCCTCTTCCTCCGGCGCTCAGCACGGTGGGTGCCATTTAGTCTGCCCTCCGTGTTCTCCGTGCCGCGGTGGTCGTTTTTAAATTTGAAAGGACGCGACATGCCAACCCTTAGCTTCGAATTGAACGGCCAGCCGGTGACGACCGAAGCCGATTCAGAAATGCCCCTGCTCTGGTATCTGCGCGATCACGCTCACCTCATCGGCACCAAATACGGCTGCGGCATCGCACAGTGCGGGGCGTGCACGGTGCACGTGAACGGCACTGCCACTCGCGCCTGTGTAACCCTACTCGCTGGCCTTGCCGGCGCGAAGATCACCACCATCGAAGGCCTCAGTGATCCGGCAGGCTTGGCTGCCCAGAAAGCCTGGCAGACCCTCGATGTCGTGCAATGTGGCTATTGTCAGTCCGGACAGATCATGAGCGCCGCGGCCTTGCTCGCGCAGAACAACATGCCGAGCAACGGGGATATCGACAGCGCGATGCGCGGCAATCTCTGCCGTTGCGCGACTTACCAGCGGATTCGCGCCGCGATTCATCGCGCGGCCGAAACCCTGCGGGAAGCGTGACATGGAGAATTCAGTGCACGACATTCGTACCGTGGTCACGCGGCGCGGCTTTCTGCAGATTGTCGGTCTCGGGGTCGCCGGATTTTCACTCGGCTGGACACCGTGCGATAGCGTTGCGGCGTTGGCACCGGCGCCCCTCTTCAATCACTTCGTGCGTGTGAATAACGACAATACCGTGACGGTGGTGATCAAACATCTCGACAAGGGTCAGGGCGTTACTACCGGGTTGACGACTATCGTCGCCGAGGAACTTGACGCGGCGTGGGCGCAGATGCGCTGGGAGTTCGCACCGGCCGATGCCACCCGCTACAACAATCTGCAATGGGGGCCGGTCCAGGGCACGGGTGGCTCTTCCTCCATCGCGAATTCGTGGGAACAGCTGCGCACTGCAGGAGCTAGTGCGCGCGCGATGTTGGTCGCTGCGGCGGCCAACGCATGGCAGGTACCGGTAGCGGAAATTACGGTCAGCCAAGGCGTACTCGCACATGCCAGCGGCCAGCACGCGACATTCGGTGAGCTGGCTGTTGCCGCTGCTACGCAGACCCCACCTACGGATTTAACTCTAAAGGCGGTTGCGGACTTCACCTTAATCGGCAAAGCGCTGCCACGCATCGACAGCCCTGAAAAAACACATGGCCGGGCGCAGTACACGATCGATGTCGTGCGGCCGGGCATGTTGCACGCGGTCGTCGCGCATGCGCCGCGCTTCGGGGCGACCTTGAAGCATTGGGATGCGAGCGCTGCGAAGAAAATTACTGGCGTGGTGGATGTCGTAGAGATACCGCGCGGCGTCGCCGTGCTGGCCAAGGATTTCTGGTCCGCTAAACGCGGACGTGACGCACTCGTCGTGGAATGGGACGAGTCCAAGGCGGAACGACGCAGCAGCGCCGAATTGTGGCAGACGTTTGCGGCACTAACCGCGCAACCCGGTGCGTCCGCGCGCAACGACGGTGACGTCACGCAGGCCCTGGCGAGCGCCGCCAAGGTGATAGAGGCGACGTACGAGTTTCCGTATCTCGCGCATGCCGCGATGGAACCATTGAATGCAGTGTGTGAGTTGCGCAGCGACGCCTGTGAAATCTGGAGCGGTGCGCAAGCGCTAACCACCGACCAAAGAATTGTGGCGCAGTTGACTGGCTTAAAGCCAGCCCAGGTGATGATTCATACTCAGTTTGCCGGCGGCAGTTTCGGGCGTCGCGCGGCGCTCGATTCAGATTACATCGCCGAGGCAGTGATGATCGCGCAAGCGAACAAGGGCCGCGCACCAGTCAAACTGCAATGGACCCGCGAGGACGATATGCAGAGTGGGCGTTTCCGACCGATGGCCTATCACGCACTGCGCGCGGGACTCGATACCGACGGCAAACTAATCGCGTGGCAGCACCGGATTGTGGTGCAGAGCTTCCTTACGGGCACGCCGTTAGCCGGGATGGTCAAGGACGGTGTCGATGGCACTGCCATCGAAGGTGCGCACAATCTGCCGTACAAGGTGGCGAACTGTGCGGTCGATATCCACCTGCCGGAGGTTGGCGTACCCACCCTGTGGTGGCGTTCAGTGGGGCATTCTTTTAATGGCTTCGCGACCGAAGCCTTTTTGGATGAAGTGGCGGCAGCGGCCGGGCGTGATCCCGTCGCCCTGCGGCGAGAATTACTGGTAGATCATCCGCGGCATCTCGCGGTGCTAGATCTCGCTGTGGCGCAGGCGGGACCAGCGCCAACCGGCAAGGGCCAAAGTCGCGGGGTGGCCGTGCACGAGTCGTTTCATTCCTATGTCGCGCAGGTTGCGGATATCACGCAGCGAGCCGACGGTTCCGTTAAGGTGGATCGTGTGGTGTGCGCCGTCGATTGCGGAATCGCGATTAATCCGGACATCGTCCGTGCACAGATGGAAGGCGGGATTGGCATGGGCCTCGGTGCCGCGCTCCGCGAAGCCGTCACCTTGAAGGAAGGTGCCATCGAACAGATCAATTTCGATCGCTATCAGCCGCTGCGCATCGATGAGATGCCGCAGGTTGAAGTACACATTGTGGCCTCGAGTGAGGCCCCGAGCGGGGTAGGTGAACCCGGCGTGCCACCCATTGCGCCGGCGGTGGCCAACGCGCTCTTTGCGTTGACTGGGAAGCCGGTGCGACGACTCCCGTTTGGATAGGCCGCCTTTTTAAGAATTCCCCAGCGCGGCCACTCTGCAGCTTACGGTTTAAGACTCGCCAGAAAGTCGAAAGTCCGTTCGAATGCGCCGCTCTCGACCGCCGCGATTGAGGCATTGAAATGGGTGACGCCAATGCTTTCGAGGCGCGCAATATCGCGTCGCAGCGTGGTTTCGTCACCCACCAGCGCGAGATCCCCCGGCCCTTGCAAACCCTCGCGATCAAGCATCGTGCGATAACTCGGCAGCCGGCTATAAAAGGCCAGCTTTTGATCGATGCTGGTCCGGGCGGCTGCTGCATTATTCGTGAGCACGATCGGAAAGCCGCCAACGACCTGCGGTGTGGGTCGGCCGGCGGCAGTGGCGGCCGCCGTGAGGGTCTTCACGATGTGCTGATCCATCGTCTTGGGTCCCACCATCCAGGTGCTGGTGCCATCGGCGAGTTCACCCGTGAGTTTCAGCATCAGGGGACCCAGCGCCGCGACCAACACCGGCACGGGCTGCGCACCCGGCACATCAATCTGCAAGCCGTGAATGCGGTAGTCCTGGCCTTCGAAGTTGACCACTTCGCCGCGCAACAGCGGCATCAGCACTTGCAGATACTCGCGGGTGTGGCGTGCTGGATGCGCGAACGACAGGCCCAGCATCTCTTCGGTCACCACTTTGTGCGAGGGACCGATCCCGAGCGTAAAGCGGTTATTCGTCGCGGAGGCTGCCGTTAACGCTTGTTGCGCCAGGGCGCTCGGATGGCGCGGTGGAGTCGGCGTGATCGCGGTGCCAACGCGAATACGTTGAGTGGCGCGCGCGATATAGGTCAAGGTCATCAACGCGTCGTGGCCACGGACGTTCGCCATCCACAGATCGTCGAACCCGGCCGCCTCGACCTTTTGGCCGAAGGCGATCATGTCCTCAAGCGTGTGTCGCCGACCGTCCGAACCAGTCATGATACCCAGTCTCATTGCCTGGCCTCCGCGCGTTATTTTTTGCAATCGATCCGAATTATTTAGCGCGCTTGCGTGGCCGTGCAGTTTTCGCCGGCTTCACCGCGCTAATCGCGTTCTCATCCAGGCGCACGGCAGTGAAATAGCGGCGCTGGAATTTCCACTCGCCTTTCACCTTCACATAGCTGTCTGCATAGTGGCCAGCGCCAATGAATTCCATGTTGCGGTTGCCGCTGTGCAAGGCGAGATAGCAGCGGCCATGGGCTTTTTTCTCGCTGGTGAGTTCAAGCACGTGATTGTGGATGAACGGTCGCGGTTCGATCTCCAGGCCTTGCCGGTAGATCTCGAGGAGTGCCGCCTGGCCTTTTGCGCTCACTTCCTTGCCTGCAACCTCCATGACAAATTCGCCGTCTTTCGTAAACAGCTTGGTGAGACCTGCAATGTCGTTCCGCCACACACAATCGCAATAGCGCAGCGGCAAATCGCGGATGGCCTCACGGTCGAGTAGATCCTGGAGCTGATTTTTTATTTTGGGCATGATGGCCTCGCTAATCGTGATGGGGTGGAAGAAATAGTGCCTCCACACTAGGCAATTCGCAGGCAACTGGCAATCGATTACACTGCGCTGCGCCTGCCCGCAGTCACCGTCTCACCACTTGAGTGTTATCCCGATGCTGGACAAAGAAGCCCTGCTGAGCGCTCATCGTCATCGCCACCTGAAATTTGACGGCGCGTGTAATGTGCGTGATCTTGGTGGCCTGCCGACCACCGACGGCAGGGTCACGCGCCACGGAGTGGTTTATCGCGCAGACACCCTGGCCTATTTGTCGAATGCCGATCTGGCGAGCCTCACGCGACTCGAGCTGCGCACCGTAGTCGATCTGCGCTCTGCAGAGGAATGCGCGCGAGCCCCAGACCGGTTGCCTGGCGGGGTGGGTTTGACGCTGCATAACCCCGGCTTTATGCCCAAGGGCAATCACGCGCTAATCGGCAGGATCAATGCGGGCGAGCTCGACGCCACTAACGCCGCAGATGCCATGCTCGGACAATACCGCACTCTCACCTTGGAACATCTCGCTGAGTATCGGGTCTTCGTCTCGGCCTTGCTCGCGCCCGGTTACACGCCGTTGTTATTTCATTGCGCGAGCGGCAAGGATCGCACAGGAATCGCGGCCGCGATCGTGTTGTTGGCGGTGGGTGTCCCGCAGGATTGGGTGATCCAGGACTACGTGATTTCCAACTACCAACGGCGTGCCGTCGATCTTTTCGGCGACGCGGCGCCGTTGCCCGCAGTTGAGCAGGTGATGGCGGCCTTTCCACGGTATCTCGAAGCGGCGATTGCCGCGATGCGTGAGGAGTTTGGTTCGATCGACGAGTATCTCGCGCAAGGGTTAGGGCTTGATCGCGCGGCCCGCGATCATCTTGAGACCCTGCTGCTGGTCTGACATATTCAGCGCCAGTTCAAAACTCAAACATTAACTTAGCGCCACCAACCGATGCTCGGGATGTGATCCGAATCCTTGCCCGGACGTGCGGAACTCGCGACGCAAGCATGCCAAGCGCCGCGCGCCCGACCGTCGGTTGGCCAATTGCAGAAGGTGGTCGATGCAGCACTCCCGTCTAATCTTAGGTCTGTGCTTGGCGCTCGGTTGGTATGCGCACGCAGATGAGGGCGGGGCAGTGGCAGCGTTCACCGAGGGTATGCGCCATTACGAAGCGCAGGACTATCCAGCCGCCGTCAAGGCCTTCAAGGCGGCCACCAACAGCGTTCCCAACAATGACGAATACGCGCACTGGCTGGGCAAAGCCTACGGCCGTCAGGCCGAACATGCCGGTTGGTTCACCGCAATCAAACTGGCCAAATTAACCCGCGTGGCGTTGGAACGCGCGGTCGCGCTGAATCCGCAGAACTGGGACGCGGTGCGCGATCTCGCGCAGTATTACACCGCTGCACCGGGTTTTTTGGGTGGCGATAAGGCAAAGGCAGCGGCCTTGCAGAGCCGCCTGAAGAGCGCGCTCCAGTCCGCTTCCGCTCCTTGATCCAGATGACGCTTTATAGGTCGCGAGGGGTCCTGTAACTTAGGCGCCCTAACCTCTGCCTGTGATGTCCACCTGCCCATGGAAGCCACCCCGCTCATTTTCAAGCCCACCGCTAAACGCACCGCTAAACGCACTGCGGAGCGCACTCGGCACGAACGCGGCATGCTCCAGCAGCGGTTGCGGCGTCAGGTGGGGCGCGCCATCGCGGACTATCACATGATCGAAGCGGGAGACCGCGTCATGGTGTGCCTCTCCGGCGGCAAGGACTCTTACACCTTGCTCGACTTGTTGCTCGCGCTGCAGAAAAAGGCGCCGGTCCCTTTTGAGTTGATCCCAGTCCACCTCGATCAAAAACAACCCGGCTATCCACCTGAAATTCTGCCGGCGTACCTGCGCGAGATCGGGCTCGAATTTCATATCCTGGAACAGGACACCTACAGCGTGGTGAAACGAGTGGTGCCCGCAGGCAAGACGATGTGCGGGCTGTGCTCGCGGCTGCGGCGCGGCATTTTGTATACCTTTGCGCGCGAAAACGGCATCACCAAAATTGCGCTCGGGCATCATCGCGACGATATCGTCGAGACCTTTTTTCTGAATATGTTCTTCGGTTCGCGCCTGAAAGCGATGCCGCCCAAGCTTAAATCGGATGCCGGCGACAACATCGTGATCCGCCCGCTTGCCTACTGCAAGGAAGCGGATATCGTGCGTTACGCCGAGTCGCGCCAGTTTCCAATCATCCCGTGCACCCTGTGCGGCTCGCAGGAGCAGCTACAGCGCAAGCAATTGAAGCTGATGTTGAACGACTGGGAGCGGCAAACGCCTGGTCGCGTGGAGAATATTTTCCGCAGTCTGCAGAATGTCACTGCCTCGCATCTGGCGGATCCTGAATTATTCGATTTTGCCAGTCTCGGCGCGCGCACCGACCAGCGCCTGAGTATGGCGCAATGGCTGATGGAGGGTGCGCAGGATGCGGTGGGGGAAAAACCAGAATCTTTAGGCCGCGACCACGCGTAGCAGCGACGAAGCGCGTTCGAGATGGCTCACATAGATGCGGCGTAAGCCAGTACAGTCCTGCGGATCGACTACATCGAGTTCATCCAGTTTGCCGCGGTAGAACGCCAGATCATCACGCAGGCGCTGCTTGCGATCTTCAATGCGCTGCGAGTAAAGCCGGACGAGGTTGGTAAGGGTTAACGCGGGCACCTCGGAAGGGGTGTTTTCGATTGAGTACTGCATGACGGACGACCTCTACGAATTCCTTATGCTTAAAGGTGGAGCATGGAGCATGCCAGGGTCCGCCACTTTGTGATGGAGTTGGCACATTCTCTCTCTGCTGGCGGCTGTCAGCGGTTTTGTCCCGCGCAGCATTGCACGGGTGGCGGCGCGCCAGGTGGATGGCTAAGCGGCTGATCAGACGGATCAAATCTCACCAGATGAAGTTAACACGAGGGCCTTTCGCGCGCCTGCTCGCAGGTCGGCAGCACAGACTTGCCGAATAACCCGGAGGCGGACAAATTTTCTGATGGTCTGCCGCAGCTGCCCGAATTTGTCACTTGTAGACGACGCAGCGATGCGTGGGACCAGGTTGGAGAACTTACCTCACGAGCCCAGCAAGCCCTTTAATCCCGCCAAGGTCGCCCGCCCCGCGGCGCGGTCGGTAGTTTCGGTATTGGCGCCGTCGAGCGCGAGATCCTCTGGCGGCAGTTCAGCCAGGAAGCGGCTCGGCTCGCACGCTTCGGTTTTGCCATAGCGGCGTCGCGTTCGCGCATAGCTCAAAGTTAAACGCTGCTGCGCGCGGGTGATTCCTACATAGGCCAGGCGCCGCTCCTCTTCGATGGTGTCACCTTCGACACTCGCGCGATGGGGCAAAATGTGCTCCTCGAACCCCACCAAAAAAACTTGCGGGAACTCAAGCCCTTTGGCCGCATGCAGCGTGGTGAGCGAAAGACAATCCTGATCGGACTCGTCTTCTTTGTGGTCCAGCATGTCGAACAAGGTCAGCGCCGTGACCACCTCGCTCAAGGAGCGGGCGGGTTCTTGTTTTTCCAGGCGTGCGATCCAATCCACCAGTTCGCCCACATTATTTTGACGACGCGTCGCGTCCTCCGGGGTTTCGCTGTTTTGCTCCAACCAATCGTTGTAGCCGATGTCGGCAATGACTTGGCGCGTCAGAGCAGTGGGCGAACCCCCTTCGCTGGCGCGTTCGGTGCTGGTCAACCACGCGCCGAATTCACGCGCAAGTTTAGTCACGCGCGGCGTAACGTTGGCCGCGAGCGCCGCAGTCTCTAAAGTGTCGCGCAGCGACCGTTGCGTGCTGGATGCGACTTGCACGAGCACTTCAATCGTCGCCGCACCGAGGCCGCGGCGCGGCGTGTTGATAATGCGCAGCAACGCATTGTCATCGGCAGGATTGGCGATCACCCGCAGATAACATAGGAGATCCTTGATTTCGGAGGCGTCAAAGAAGGAGCGACTGCCCGACAGCACATAGGGAATGCCGCGCTCCCGCAGCGCGCTCTCAAAGACCCGCGCCTGATGATTACTCCGAAAAAGAATCGCGAAATCGCGAAACGCCGCGCCATGCAGCAGACGTTGATGATTCACCTGATTAACGACCTGCTCGGCTTCGCTGAATTCATCGGCCGCGGCAATCACGCGGATGCGCTCGCCAAACCCGCGTTCACTCCACAACCGCTTCTCAAACACATGCGGATTATGTGCAATCAGCTGGTTCGCAGCCTTTAGAATCACCCCCATCGAGCGATAGTTCTGTTCAAGTTTGATGACTTTTATCGCTGGAAAATCGCGGGTGAGCGCGGCGAGATTTTCAGGACGCGCGCCGCGCCACGCGTAAATGGATTGATCGTCATCACCGACGGCGGTGAGTCTGCCGCGCGACCCGACCAGCAAGCGGACCAACTCGTACTGGGCGAGATTCGTGTCCTGATATTCATCCACCAGCAACCAGCGAATTCGCGCCTGCCACTTAATCAGCATGGCGGGAGTGGTTTGCAGCAGGGTGGAAGGCAGACCAATCAGATCGTCAAAGTCGACTGCGTTGAAAGCCTGCAGGGTGCGCACATATTCGGCGTAACAACTCATGGCGGCCTTGCCGACCGGATCTACCTTGGCTTCAAGCGGCACCGCCTCAGGTGCCAGTAACGCACTCTTCCACGCCGAAATGCGCTGCTGCAAGGCACCGGTATCGAAGGTGTTGGAGCCGAGTACGCGCCGCGCGATATCGGCCAGCGCCGCCTCGCTATCCCGCCCATCGAAGATCGTGAAACGTGGGCGCAGCCCAACCGCCGCGTATTCTTCTTTGAGAATCCGCAGGCCGAGCGTGTGAAAGGTCGAAATCCACGGGCGCGCACGCGAGCCTGTTTTAAGCAATGCGGCCACGCGGCTCTGCATTTCCTTCGCGGCCTTGTTGGTGAACGTGATCGCCGCGATGCTGTCTGCTGCCACTTCGTGGCCGGTGATCAGGTGGGCAATTTTCTGCGCGATGACCCGCGTCTTGCCACTACCGGCGCCGGCGAGCACCAGCAAGGGGCCGTCGATGTAGCGCACGGCCTCGCGTTGGGGAGGATTGAGATCGCGCATGCAGGGGGATTAAAAGGGCCACAACAAGGGAGGGCGATTCTACGGGTTGAAGGCCGGTAAGGCGATCAGATCGGTAGCCCCGGGAGCGACGCCCAATTGCGTGAGCATCACCGTAATCTGGCCGCGGTGATGCGCCTGATGATTAAACAGATGCACGAGAGCAAACCAGTACGGGTAGCGGCGCGGCACCGGCTTCGCGATCCCGACGTAATGGAGTTCACCGGCAAGCAGGTCGGGCGTAAGGGTCGCAGTCCATGCTTCGAGTTCGTGATCAGTCCGCGCGCGTTCCTGACGCAGCTCCGCGAAATCCGCGTATAGCTCATCGCCGAGCGAGGAGATTTTGAAAGAAGCGCCTTTGAAGCGCGCTAACCACATGCGGTCTCCAAGCAACAGATGGTTGAAGGTGCCGTGGAGGGACTTGAAGAACGCGCCGACATCGCGCTTACGATCCGCGTCCGTCAGCTCGGCGCAGGTCGCGTATAAATGCTCGTTTACCCAACGGTTGTAGCCAGCCATCTGGCGGGCGTATTCACAGAGCGTCATGTGTTTCTCCAAGGTATGCGCTTGAGCTCGAGATATTAAGCGGAAATACGGATCAAAATGAGCCACTGGCTGAGGTGACTGGCTAGAGCGCACCTCCCGCGACAGTTCATTCTTTGTTAGCATTCGAGGCACTCTTCCCCTAACTCGCAAGGACAACCCTCATGCGCAAGTGGACTCGCTTTTTATTGATGGTCGGGATCCTGAGTGCGCAGGGTGTCGCCGCTGAACAATCCCCGCTTTACATTGTCACGCCGCACGCCGGCGCGACGGTCACCAGCCCCGTGTTAGTGGTTTTCGGGTTGCGTAATCCCTGGGGTGTCGCGCCAGCGGGAGTCAAAATGGAGAACACCGGGCATCATCATCTGCTGGTGGATACCGACCTTCCCGATCTTAAGCAACCGATTCCAAAGGATGATCAGCATCGCCACTTTGGCGGTGGGCAGACCGAAACGTCGTTAGTGTTGAGCCCGGGTAAGCATACCTTGCAGTTGCTGCTAGGCGATTCGGTGCATCTGCCGCAGACCCCGCCGTTGATGTCCAAGAAAATTACCATCATCGTCAAGTAGCAGGCGGCGCGAATTCACGACTTCAGCCCCCCGCGATGGAGTACCGTAATGAGTGAAGACCAAGAACAGATTCTGGCCGGCATCCGCATGCTGGATTTTACCCGCGCGTTGGCCGGCCCCACCTGCACACGGCTATTCGCCGAGCTCGGCGCAGAAGTCATCAAAGTCGAATCCGCGCCGAGTGGCGATCTCACCCGGCGGATCTCGAAAATCCGCAATGAACGAAGCCTGTACTACGTCCAGCAGAGCCTCAACAAGAAAAGTCTGTGCCTGGATCTGCGCCAACCCGAGAGCATTGAGCTGCTTAAGGAACTGGTCAAGGAATGCGATGTGGTAGTTGAGAATTTCAAGCCAGGTGTGATCGCCGAGATGGGCTTGAGTTATGCAACGCTGCAAAGCCTGAAGCCCGATATCATCCTGTGTTCAATTTCGGCGCTTGGCCAATCCGGGCCGCTGTCGGCGAAACCCGGCTACGACTACATCGCGCAAGCCTATTCCGGGGTGACCTCAATGATCGGCGATCCGAAAGATGCCCCCAGCTTGCCCTTGCTCGGCGTGGGCGATGTGTTATCCGGCGTGCACGGGGCGTTCGCGGTGGCCGCCGCGCTGCTCTATCGCCAGCGGACTGGGCGCGGCAAGCACATCGACATTGCAATTCTGGATTCGTATTACCACTGCCACGAAGTGAATGTGCACCAGTTCAGTGGTAGCCAGGGCGCGCTCAAGCCCACGCGCGGTGGGCGCCATCTCTCCTATGTCTGCCCGGCGGGCGTTTATCGCGCCAATGGTGGCTACATCACGATCATGGCCTTTCTCCATCACTGGCAGGATCTTTGTCGTGCCATGGAGCGCACCGATCTGATCGATCTGCCCAAGTACAAGGATGACGCCGCGCGCCTCGCGAATCTTCAAGAATTGATCGATCTTATCGAAACCTGGCTGAAATCCTTTCCCGATGTGGCGAGTGCGATTACGCGGATGGAAGCGTTCAATGTCCCCTGCGCACCCATACTTTCTGTGGCGGAAACAGTGACGCATCCGCACTTCATCGAGCGTGGCACCATCCGGACAGTTAACGACAAGCTCGCCGGTTCATTTGAGATCCCTGGGATGCCGATCAAATTCGTCGGCGAAGAAGCAAATAAACCGTTCATCGCGCCGACCTTGGGTCAGCACAACGCGGAAGTACTGCGCGCGGTGCTTGGCAAGAGTGAAGCGGAGGTCGCCGCGTTCGCCGCCCGCGGGGTCTTGTTCGCGAAAGAGGTGTGACCGAAAGTCGCTGCGCATTTTGGTGAACCGCCTGAGGTAATTAGGGAGGCTGCTCGTACCCGCAATGCGCGGACTCCGTGTACACTGCGGCCGTGCACCCCACGCGAGGCTCGCCATGAAAAATATCACGCTGAGTGCGGACGACCGTCTGATCGAGGCCGCGCGGGAACGCGCGCGCGCCGAACACACTACGTTGAACGAGCAATTCAGACTGTGGTTGACCGAGTACGTGCAGCGTCAGAAGCGCGCCGATGCCGCAATGTCCGTAATTGCGGATTTGCGGGCCAAACTGCGCACCGGAGGTCGCCGCTTTACGCGAGATGAAATGAATGAGCGTTGATTTTATCGACTCAAATATCTTCATCTACCTGTTCGATGAAACGGATGCGCGCAAGCGCCATATTGCAGAGCGCGTTATTAAGCAGGCATTGGAAGTGGGTACCGCGGGGATTAGTTTCCAGGTTGTGCAAGAAACCCTTAACGTCCTTGTTGGAAAGTTACGGCGTACTGCGTCGCGTGACGACGCTCGACGGTTTCTTGATAAGGTGCTGGTACCCCTATGGCGGGTGATGCCGAGTCCCGCCCTCTACCAACGGGCATTGGAGGTGAAAACGCGCTACGCGTTCAGTTTCTACGATTCCCTCATGATTGCAGCCGCCTTGGAGGTGAACTCTACTCGCCTGCTCAGCGAAGATTTGCAACACGCGCAACGGATTGAGGGACTCGTGCTTGAGAATCCGTTTGCGGTCTAGGCCAAGCACACCTCGGCGCATGATCATGCCTTCGAAGTTGCTCGCGCGCTTGTGCCAAAACTAAGTGGTATGACTTTGCACGCGCCTACTGAGCCTATGTCGATCTCCAGCCTCGCTCACCCCTTACACCACTATCTGCAGGAGATTCACCAGCAATTTTCAGCCTTGACGGCGGGCGAAGTGGCGAGCTACATCCCGCAACTGGCGCGCGCGAATCCGGAACACTTCGGCATCGTGCTGGTGGCCACCGATGGTGAGGTCTACGCGGTCGGCGACACTGACGTCGCGTTCACCATGCAGTCCATCTCCAAGCCCTTTGTCTACGCGACGGCCCTGGCGGACTGCGGCCTGGAAGCGGTGCTGCAGAAAATCCATGTCGAGCCGACGGGCGACGCCTTCAATTCCATCAGCTTGCATCCAACCAGCGGTGCGCCGCTCAATCCCATGATCAATGCCGGCGCGATCGTCGCCGCTGGGCTGGTGGACGGGACTACACCTGCGCGGCAGTGGCAGCGTATCTTAGGCAGTCTCTCGGCGTTTGCGGGTCGCCAGCTGGCGATTGATGACTCGGTGTACCAGTCCGAAAGCGACACTGGCTTTCGTAACCGTGCGATCGGCTGGATGGTGCGCAATTTTGGCATTATCGAAACGGACCCGACGCCGGTAGTCGAAAATTATTTCCGGCAATGCTCGGTGCTCGTGACCTGCCGCGATCTGGGCATGATGGGCGCGACTCTCGCCAACGGTGGGCTCAATCCGCTGACGGGTGAACGGGTGTTACCGGACTCGCTGGTGCGTCCTACGCTTGCGGTGATGAGCACCTGCGGCATGTACGACTACGCAGGCAGTTGGATGTTCGAAGTGGGACTGCCCGCGAAGAGCGGGGTGAGTGGCGGGATCCTGGCGGTGCTCCCGGGGCGCTTTGCGGTGGTCACTTATTCTCCGCGACTGGATGCCAAGGGCAACAGCGTGCGCGGTATCGAGGTGTGTAAGGCCGTCTCAAAAAACCTGGGCCTGCACATGATGGACACGCCGCGCAATGCGAGCCAGGTTATCTCGCGTGAATTCAGCGGCACTGAGGTGCCTTCTAACCGCGTGCGCTCAGCCGTCGCGAAACAAAGTCTCGACAATCATTCGCAGCGCATTCGCTTCTTCACGCTGCAGGGAGACATCACCCTCGATGGCGCCGAGCTGCTCAGTCGCCGTCTGGTCAAGGATTCGGCGCTGACGCATGTTGTGCTCGACATGCATCGAGTCACCTTGTGCACACCGCCGGCGGCGAAATTGCTGGTGGCCTCGATCGCCAGCCTATGGCAGCGCGGCGGCGATCTCGCCTTTGCGCGCATTCGCCAGGACGCCAATCACATCGAAGCCACTTTGCACCAGGGCCTGGCGACCGACGGCGCGACGCTGCATGTGTTCCCCGATACGGATCGCGCGATTGAGTGGTGCGAGGATCAAATTCTGCTGAGCTTCGGCCACCCCGCCGAACAGCCTGCATTGCACGAAGTGGATGACTTCGAATTGTTCGCCGGCTTGCAGCCGGCAGATCGCGCGGCGCTGGTCGCGCTACTGCAGGAATTCCGCGCGACGGAAGGTTCGCTCATTCTGCATGCGGGCGAACAGGATGACGACCGAATCTTCCTGCTGCGTACCGGCGAGGTCAGTGTGTTAGTGACGGTGGACGAGCACCATACCCAACGCCTCGCCACGCTCGGCCCCGGCCAGACTTTCGGCGAGATGACGATCCTCGACCAGCTCACGCGCACGGCCACTGTGCGGGCCGACACCGATATCAGATGCTGGGCACTGTGTGCGGCCGATCTGAATCGCCTCGCCGCCAGCCGCCCGCAATTGAAGATCATGATTCTCGGCAATCTCGCGCGCCTGCAAGCACAACAGCGCCGGCAGGCGAACGCACTGGTGGCGACCTTGGCGCGCTGATAGCCAGGCGTCCCTGAAGAAAGCGGTTCAGTCGGTGGAAATAGCGAATTATTCGTGAGAGTGGCGAAGTGAAGTTGCAAGGGTTGTCGCTTAAGCCGCGCGCAAGCTCGCAAAATCGGGGAGAGCGATGAAACCCGTTCGTCGCTGGTAGGTTGGGGTGAGCGCAGCGAACCCCAACACTAGGTCGACATGGTTGCGTGATCGAAATGCCAACGTGGTGAGTTGTTGTTGGGGTTCACTGCGTTCACCCCAACCTACTTTCAAGACCACACTCCAAATCGCCATCGCAGCTGCCTCGGGGTGCAATTAAAGAGACTTTTCAGGGATTACTAATTATTCGCGAGCGCGATCCGCGACTGATAATAAGCCCACACATTGTTACTGCCGCCGCCGCGCAGGCGTTGCCTGATGCGTTCAATTGGCCATAGGAGCGAGTTGCCATCCTGAACTTTGACGACCATGAGGCGTTTGCCGTTGGCGGCGGCGAAACCCCAGGCTCCGCCATGGTTGCGGCGATAGACTTCGCCGACGTAACTACCGAGCATCTGCACAAGGGTATCGACATCGGCGATGGCGCCACGTTCGCGACGGAGATCGGCGTGCAGCTCGGAGGCCACTTCTTCGATCTGCGCGATGCTCGCGTCACTCCAATTGAGTTTGAGATTCAGCTCGACTTCCGCGAATCGAACCATCTCCTGTGCGTTGTGCGCGGCAGTGCGCGCAGCGCCATCGTCAGCGCTGAAACTCAAATGGGATTCCAGCGCCAGCGGGGTTTGCAGGACCCCGCAGAGCAGCCATAGCATTAACCAGAGTCGTGTCACGTCGCAAATTCCTCGTGGGGGCATTTTATTGTTATCGTCTGCGGGCATTGTGCAGTTGAACGACAGCGCGTGACGTGAACTGTCCCACGTCAATCGCAAACAAGTGCAAGCAGCGCGCGCTGCGTGGCGTAGCGCCTTCACCTATAAGGTGACGTCCGTTTGAACGACAAAGCTGAAATTTTTCATTAACTTCCTCACAATCATCAACGTTCAACTGCCGATTCCAGGATCAAGCACGAGTGTTGGGCCGGCCTAAGGATCTCGAAAAGCGCGGCGCCATTCTCGACGCCGCCGCACGTTTGTTCCTGGAACAGGGGTTTGCGCGCACCACAGTGGATGCGATTGCGGCGCAGGCGGGGGTCTCGAAACTCACGGTTTATAGCCATTTCGAAGGCAAGGAAGGGTTGTTCAAAGCCCTGATCGTCGACAAATGCGCCGAGCATTTTGGCGCCACTGATTTCACTGCCTTAGCCGCGCTTGGCCCGCATGCGGCGTTAAATCATCTTGCGCAGGCCTTCACCACCTTGATGTTTCACCCTGATGTGGTGGCCCTGCATCGGGTTTTGGCGACTGCCGCTCAGCACAATTCCTCAATGAATCAGACGTTCTGGGAGACCGGTCCCGCCGCGCTCCACGCTGCGCTCACGCACCTGTTGCAAGGTTTCCATGTCCAGGGTGTCTTGCGGTTGCCAGATCCCGCGCTCGCGGCGGATCAATTTTTCTCCTTGCTGAAGGGCGCTGATCACTTACGTGCGATACTCAATGTCGGCGTGGCGCCCGCGCCACCGCAACTTGCGGCGAGCGCCGCGGCTGCGGTGGCGATGTTTTTGCGGGCTTACGCGCCGGACGCTTCTGCCGGCTGAGCCAGCGCGAGCACTGCCTGGGCCGCCAGTCGATCCGGTGGGAAGTCGCATCTAAAGGTACTGCCTTCCCCTGGTTTGCTCTTGATCTCGAGCGTTGCGCCATGTCGCAGCAGCACATGCTTGACGATGGCGAGGCCGAGCCCAGTCCCGATGCTTCCGCCGTCAGTGCGTGCGCGCGAGCTGTCCACCCGATAGAACCGTTCAGTGATGCGCTCGAGGTGCTCCTCGCTGATGCCGATCCCGTTGTCCTGCACTTCGAGATGTGCGCCGCGCGCGTCGCCATACCAACGCACGCGAATTACCCCGCGCGCTGGGGTGTAATTCACGGCATTGACCACTAGATTCGTAAACGCACTGTTCAATTCGCGCGCCGCGCCCATGACTCGCAGGACGGGATCCGCCTCCAGCGAGAATAGATGTTCGCGCGCGCCGCTCACGATGCGGGCCTGGCGCAGGATATCGCCGAGGAGTTCGCTCACCAGCACCGGTTCAGGATCCGGGACCTCGTCTTCCTGTTCAAGGCGCGACAGTAAAAGCAATTCTTCGACCAAAGACTGCATGCGATTGGCGTGCGCGTTCAATTGATCGAGGACCGGCACCCACGCCGGCGGCGCGAGTGCGCGCTGCTCGAGCAAGGTTTCCAAATAACCCCGAAAGACGGTGATCGGCGTCCGTAGCTCGTGCGAGACATTGGCGACAAAGTCGCTGCGGATCTGATTCGCGCGATGAAGCTGTGTCACATCGCGAGCGACGAACAGCCAGCGGGCCTTGCCATAGGGCGCAAGAAGAATACTCAGGAAACAATTCGGATTGGTGGGGGAAGGGATTTCGATCGCGCTGTGCTCCGCGCGCTCAAGCACGAAATCTCGCACCATCGGCAGGCGGATTAGGTTGGTAATCCGTTGCCCCATATCCTCTGGCCAGCGCACGCCAAGATAGCGCGCAGCCGCTTCATTGGCCCACTGCACATCACCGTCGGCGCCCAACACCACCGTGGCGTCGGGCAGCGCGCGCGTCGCCTGTTGAAATTGTTGGAGATAGGTCGCGAGCTTTTTTTTGCGCTTCTTGTGCCGTTCGCGGAGGTAGTCGATTTCAAGCGACAGCTCCTCGAAAACGCCGGACGGTTCGGGCGGCTCGTGGGTTTTGCGATTGCGCAGCCACTCAAGCAGGCGCGCCAGATTGCGATGAACCCACGCGAGATAGCCGACAGTGGCGGCGAGGTAACTAAGCGCGTAATGACCACTGATGAGGCCGGCGGCGGTGGCCACTAACGCAATTGCGATTAGGCGCCAGAGGTCTTTGCTCAGCATGGAGGTGACCTCCTAGAGGGTCTTATCCTGCGCGCCATTATCTCACTGGATTGCTTTGCGTTCGCGCGCAACGACGAGGGTGGTGTGGGCTACGTTTCGCGACGATATTATGAGCCGAAGCGGGCCCGCTGCGTAACACGCAAAGTCAAGATCATGAGATTAGCGGGCCGAGGGTGAAAAACGATAGCCGACGCTGCGCACCGTCTGGATCATCTCAGCACACGCATAGGGTTCGAGTAACTTGCGCAGACGCCGGATATGCACGTCTACGGTACGTTCTTCAATATAGGTTTCGTTACCCCAGACCTCGTCCAGGAGTTGGCTGCGCGTGTAGACACGTTCCGGGTGGGTGATAAAAAACTGCAGCAGCCGAAACTCAGTGGGACTGACTTCAACGGTCTCGTTCCCAATGGTCACCCGGTGGGTCTGCAGATCCATCCGCAGGCGACCCGCTGTGAGGACTTCCGCGAGCGTCTCACTGTGGCCGCGCCGTAGCGCGGCGCGCACCCGCGCCAGCAGCTCGCGGGTGGAGAACGGCTTGGTAATGTAGTCGTCGGCGCCGCTGTCGAGGCCCTTCACTTTGTCGGTTTCCTCGCCCTTCGCGGTCAGCATGAGGATTGGAATGTGGGCCATTTTGGGATCACGCTTAAGACGTCGCGCGAAATCCACCCCACTGATCCCCGGCAGCATCCAATCCAGCAGGATGAGATCCGGGCGCAGCGAATTCAGCGTGGCCTGTGCTTCCACCACATTGCCTGCTTCATGACATTGATAGCCATCGCCGGCAAGGGCAAACCCCAGCATCTGCCGGATCGCCTGTTCATCATCCACGATCAAAATAGTCTGGCTCATTGCGCGCGATTTGCCTTGACGACTGAAACTGGTTGCACCGCATTAGGGGTCTTCATTGTGACAGGAAGATGAAAACACAGGCCTGCGAGATGCGCGACACGTCGGGACAAATTCCTGTTCGCGCCTCGTCCAGAGTCCTAAATCACAGTTGGCAAGCGCTAACAGCTTTCGTATGCTTTGCCCCGCTCGCGCAGGATCGCGCGGGAATTCAAGGAAGACCTCACAACTCAAGGATGGAGAAATGGCTATGCAACCTATACGCAAAATTGTCGCGACCTTGCTGCTCGGTTATGCCCTGCAGGGGGCCTGCGCAGAACCCTTGCTTGACATCAATTCCGCCGACGCGGGCGCCCTCGCCGAGGTCATGGTGGGGATTGGACCAGCGAAGGCCGAAGCGATTGTCGATTATCGCGAGCAGAACGGTCCGTTTTCATCGGTGGACGATCTGGGCCTGATCAAGGGCATCGGCGACGCCACGATCAAGAAGAACCGCGAGCGCCTCACTGTCGCCAAACCAGCCCCCTGAATCTGTGACTCCTCCGCGCGTGCTGACGCGCTGTCGCTGGCATGGGCTAGGGAAACAGAGGTTCCCCGCCTTATGCCAGCGCTTTTTTTGCAGTGCTTTCATGGCTGGGTACGGGTGGGGTATTCTCGCCGGCCACCCTCAGCAGCAGCCGTATGGAAGATCGCTACAATCCCGCCGAAATCGAACCACGCCTCCAGCAACACTGGCATGACACCCAGGCATTTGCGGTGGTGGAGGATTCGACCCGCGAAAAATTCTATTGCCTGTGCATGTTCCCCTATCCCAGTGGCCGGCTCCACATGGGGCATGTGCGTAATTACACGATTGGCGACGTCATCGCGCGCTATCAACGAATGCTGGGCAAAAATGTGCTCCAGCCGATGGGTTGGGACGCGTTCGGCTTACCGGCCGAGAATGCCGCGATCGAGAACAATGTGCCGCCCGCGGCCTGGACCCGCTCCAATATCGACTATATGCGTGGCCAATTGCAGCGGCTGGGCTTTGGTTACGACTGGGCGCGCGAGATCGCAACCTGCGATCCACGCTACTACCGGTGGGAGCAGTGGTTCTTCACGCAGCTCTATGCACGCGACCTGGTTTACCGCAAAACGGCGGTCGTGAACTGGGATCCGATTGACCAGACCGTGCTTGCCAATGAGCAAGTGATCGATGGTCGCGGTTGGCGCTCCGGCGCGTTGGTCGAACGCCGCGAAATCCCCCAGTGGTTTGTGCGGATCACGGCTTACGCGGATGAGCTACTGGCCGATCTCGATCGCCTGGACGGCTGGCCGGACGCAGTTAAAACCATGCAACGCAACTGGATTGGCCGCTCCGAAGGCCTGCTCGTCCGCTTCGCGTTGGCGGACGGCAGCGGCGATC
>JANOVQ010000084.1:0-10231 GCA_031417495.1 Pseudomonadota bacterium
GGGTCGAGCTTCTCGGCCTGTATACCGTGATGAATATCCCGCACACCAGCCAAGTCTACATGATGTTTCGCTCACGCCTGCTGGACCTGGATTTCGGTCCCGGCAGCGAGAGCCTGGAATGCAAATTATTTCGTGAGGAGGAAATTCCGTGGCGGGAACTCGCCTTCCCGACCATCGTGCATACGTTGGAACTGTATTTTGAAGAGCGACGACAGGCCAAATTTGGGGTGCATCTCGGCGACATCGTGCGTGATACGCACCGTGCGCTGTTTGTGCCGCGCCGAAAAATTTAAGAGGGAATCGGGATGTCAGAGCGGACCCTGTTCGAGCGGATCATCGCGCGGGAAATCCCCGCCGCGATCATTTATGAAGACGCGTCCTGTATCGCCTTCAAGGACATTAACCCGCAGGCGCCGTTTCACGCGTTGGTGGTGCCGTTAAAGCCCATTCCCAAGGTGAGTGATGCAGGTGTGGCGGATGAAGCCCTACTCGGGCATTTATTGATGGTGGCGGCAGGGGTCGCGCGGGAAGCAGGCCATGGCGAGGCGTTCCGTCTTGCGATCAATAACGGTGCCGGCGCGGGGCAGACAGTCTTTCACGTGCACGTGCACGTACTGGCTGGCAGGCCTTTGAGTTGGCCGCCGGGTTAGGACCTTTTCAAGACACGTTAACAGGGAGTTCCGCGCGGCTGCTGCCGCCTCTGCTAATCGGCGCCTAGCGCTTCATCGAATCGAAGAACTCAGCATTATTCTTGGTCGCTTTGAGCCGTTCGAGCAGGAATTCCATCGCGGCCAGTTCTTCCATCGGGTGCAGGAGCTTGCGCAGGATCCACATCTTCTGCAGTTCGTCTGGGTGGGTGAGGAGTTCCTCACGCCGCGTGCCGGAGCGATTGATATTCACGGCCGGGAAAACCCGTTTCTCTGCGATCTTCCGATCGAGATGGATTTCCATGTTGCCGGTGCCCTTGAACTCTTCGTAGATCACGTCATCCATGCGCGAACCAGTATCGATCAAAGCGGTCGCGATAATCGTGAGGCTGCCACCTTCTTCGATATTTCGCGCGGCACCGAAGAAACGTTTCGGACGTTGCAGGGCGTTGGCATCGACGCCGCCTGTCAGGACCTTACCGGAGGCTGGCACGACAGTGTTGTAAGCGCGTGCGAGGCGCGTGACCGAATCGAGCAGGATCACCACATCGCGTTTGTGTTCGACCAGGCGCTTCGCCTTGTCGATTACCATCTCGGCGACTTGCACGTGCCGACTCGCGGGTTCGTCGAAGGTGCTGGCGATGACTTCCCCACGCACCGAGCGCTGCATTTCAGTGACTTCCTCGGGACGCTCATCGATCAGCAGCACGATTAAGTAACACTCAGGGTGATTGAGCGCGACCGAGTGCGCAATGCTTTGCAGCATCATGGTCTTGCCGGCTTTGGGCGGCGAAATGACCAGACCGCGCTGACCTTTGCCGATTGGCGCCATGAGATCAATGATGCGTGGCGTGAGATCTTCCCGGCTGCCATTACCGAGTTCGAGAGAGAGACGTTTGTTGGCGAACAGCGGGGTCAGGTTTTCGAACAAAACCTTGTTTTTAGCGTTCTCAGGCGGTTCGAAGTTGATGTCGCTGACTTTGAGCAGCGCGAAATAGCGTTCGCCATCTTTCGGCGGACGAATTTTGCCGGAGATAGTATCGCCGGTGCGCAGATTGAAACGGCGAATCTGGCTGGGTGAGACGTAGATATCGTCTGGACCTGCGAGATAGGAACTGTCCCCGGAGCGGAGAAAGCCGAAGCCGTCCTGCAGGATTTCGAGGACGCCGTCGCCGGAAATGTCTTCGCCTTTCTTGGCGTGCGCTTTGAGGATGCCGAAGATGACGTCCTGCTTGCGCGAGCGGGCGACACCTTCGAGCCCCATTTCGTCGGCGATGGAGATCAGTTCAGGGACGGGTTTCTGTTTGAGTTCGGTAAGGTTCATCGTGCAACAATTGTTAGTTTGAGTTGACCACACGCATGGGTCCCATGCGTGTGGTCCGGAAGAAATTACTGGGGGTGTGAGAAAGAGCCTAGGACGGCTTTTTCGGGTGCCTGTGGCCGAACCATAGCACGCGATCTGTGCTGCGTCCAGACGCCCGCAGGGAATGACTGCGGGCTAGCTGTCTTTCAAATATTGCTGTCGATAAATGCCGTCAGCTGCGATTTGGTCAGCGCGCCGACATGGGTGGCGACGACGCCGCCATCCTTGAACAGCATTAGGGTGGGCACACCCCGAATGCCATATTTCATGGAAGTGGCGTGGTTATCGTCAACGTCCAGCTTGGCGATCTTCAGGCGTTCCTGATATTCGGTAGAAACCTCGTCGAGGATCGGCGCGATCATGCGACAAGGACCGCACCATTCGGCCCAATAATCCACCAGCACGGGCTTGTTGGATTTAAGGACGTCGGTGTCGAAGGAATCGTCGGTGACATAGACGATATTCTGATTGCTCATGTGGGGGGGATTACTCCGCGATGTGGGCTGCACGGATTGTCGGCCGATCCCTGCGCCAAATGCAAGCCTGCCTGGAATCGCCTGGCGTGCGCGGCACAGCGTGGCGCTGCCCACTCGCCCAGCGACAAACCCCGCTGGATTGCGCTAGGCTTTGCGTGCCGCTTCAGGAATGAGAATTCGCCCGTGACTGCCATGTCCCGTCAAATCTTCGCCGCCTTGTCGCTACTTCTGCTTGCCCTGCTTCTGAGCGGTTGTGGTCAGAAAGGCGATCTTTATCTGCCAGACCAAGCGCCTGCCCAGCAGCCCGCGCAAAAGTAGGCGCGCAACGCTCGATGAGTTTCCATCGCCACCTTGGCCGTTTGATGGTGGAAGACGTTCCACTCGCCGACCTCGCCGCGCGCTTTGGAACCCCTTGTTACGTCTACTCGCGCGCGCAGCTCACTACTAACTGGCAGGCTTATCACACGGCGTTCGGGGGACGCGCGCATCGCATTCATTACGCGGTTAAGGCCAACAGCAACCTCGCGGTGTTGAATATCCTGCAGCGACTGGGCTGCGGGTTCGACATCGTCTCGGGCGGCGAACTCGCGCGCACCCTGGCGGCGGGCGCGGCGGGGCAGGACCTCGTGTTCTCGGGGGTCGGCAAGCGGGAGGATGAACTGGTCGCTGCTCTGCAGGCGAAGGTGGCCTGTATTAACGTGGAATCCGCCGCCGAACTCGCGCGTCTTGCCGCGGTAGCAACGCGCCTTGGGTGTCGTGCCCCGATCGCGCTCCGCGTTAATCCCGATGTGGATGCGAAAACACACCCCTATATTTCCACCGGTCTCGAGCAGAACAAGTTCGGCGTGCCGATGCGTGACGCGCTTGCGCTCTATCGTGTCGCTGCCGCGCAGCCTGGCCTCGAAATAAAAGGGATCGCGTGTCATATCGGCTCGCAACTGACAGACCTGGCGCCCATTGCCGACACGGTGCAACGCGTGGTGGAACTCGCGCTGCAGCTCGAAGCCAACGGAATTTCATTGACGCATCTGGATCTCGGTGGCGGCTTAGGGATCCGCTATCAGGATGAGACACCGCCTGCTATTGCGGCGTATGTGCGCACCTTGTGCGAGGTGCCGGCGCGCTTTGCGGTACATATTGAGCCCGGTCGCTCGCTGGTCGGGAACGCAGGGGTGCTGCTCACCACGGTCGAATATCTCAAACACACCACGCGCAACTTCGCGATCTGCGATGCCGCAATGACCGAACTCGTTCGCCCGGCACTGTATGGCGCCTGGCATGAGGTGCAGACCCTCGAAGCACCTCATGCGGCCGACCTCCGCGCGACTTACGATTTGGTTGGGCCAGTGTGCGAAAGCGCCGATTTCCTGGCGCATGCCCGGGAACTGGCGCTCCGTCCTGGTAGCCAGTTGGCCTTCTTGAATGCGGGCGCCTACGGTTTTGTGATGGCCTCGAATTACAACTCACGCCCGCGCCCACCAGAGATTTTGGTAGATAGGGCAGCCGTGCACGAAGTTCGCGCGCGCGAAACCTTGGCTGATTTAATGGCGGGCGAACGCCTTCTTAACTAGCGTTCGGCGCGCGTTAAAAAAGTGCAGGAAAATTCCCAGCCGCACGTTTATAGTGCGAAACCCAAGCCGCGAAATTCGAAGCGTCGCAAATTCAACGAGACAGGGTTGGCACCAATCGTGCTGAATTGGCACCATAGGCGCCGGCGTAGAGCCACGCCGCCGAGGTACTCGCGGTGTCGGCAAATCCGCAGGTTCGAGTGCCCGGACCGCAAATAGAATCAATTTTGTAGAAAACCATGGCCAGTAGGAGTGAGACCGATGTCAGTCGATAGCGTGTTGAAACTAATTAAAGACGAAGAGGTGCGGTTCGTTGACCTGCGATTCACGGACACCCGCGGGAAAGACCAGCATGTGACATTCCCGTCTCATCAGCTTGATGCGGACGTCTTCGAAGACGGCAAGATGTTCGATGGCTCCTCGATTGCCGGCTGGAAAGGCATTCACGAATCCGACATGATTCTAATGCCCGATGCTTCAACCGCTGTGCTTGATCCTTTCTTTGAAGAAAAAACACTGATCGTCCGCTGCGACATTGTCGAACCCGCCACCGGTCAAGGCTACGAACGCGATCCACGTTCGCTCGCCAAGCGCGCCGAAGCCTATTTGAAATCCACCGGTATTGGCGACACCGCCTTCTTCGGCCCCGAACCCGAGTTTTTCGTTTTTGACGATGTGCGCTGGTCGCAGGAAATGCGCGGCGGTTTCTACGAGATCGACTCCGATGAAGGGTATTGGAGTTCAAAGAAGCAGATGGAAAGCGGTAACCCCGGCCATCGCCCAGGCATCAAGGGCGGCTATTTCCCGGTGCCACCGGTCGATTCCTTGCAGGATCTGCGCTCAGAAATGTGCGTGGTGCTGGAGCGTATGGGGATCCCCGTCGAAGTGCACCACCACGAAGTGGCGAACGCCGGCCAGTGCGAAATCGGTACCCGCTTTGATTCCCTGGTGAGGCGCGCCGATTCGCTGCAAATTCTGAAGTACGTCGTGCACAACGTGGCGCATAGTTTCGGCAAAACAGTGACCTTCATGCCGAAACCCCTGGTCGGCGATAACGGCAGTGGGATGCACTGCCATCAATCTCTAGCCAAGGCCGGTCAGAATTTGTTCCCTGGTGATCGTTATGGCGGCATGTCCGATCTCGCCTTGCACTACATCGGCGGCATCATCAAACATGCACGCGCGATCAATGCCTTCACCAATGCCAGCACCAATAGCTACAAGCGCCTAGTACCCGGTTTCGAGGCGCCTACTATGCTGGCGTACTCCGCGCGTAACCGGTCCGCCTCTATTCGTATTCCCTGGATTTCAAACCCCAAAGGTCGCCGCATCGAGGTCCGTTTCCCCGATTGCACGGCCAACCCGTACTTCGCGTTTTCGGTGATGTTGATGGCCGGGATCGATGGCATCAAAAACAAGCTCGACCCAGGCGCGCCGATGGACAAGGATTTGTACGACTTGGAACCCGAAGAAGCGAAACACATTCCGACGGTCTGCCATTCCTTGGATCAGGCGCTTGACTGCCTCGACAAGGATCGCGATTTCTTGAAAGCCGGCGGCGTATTTACGGATGACACGATCGATGCCTACATCGCGCTCAAGATGCAGGAAGTCACGCGGTTCCGCATGACCCCGCATCCCTGCGAGTTCGATATGTACTACAGTTGCTGAGTAAGCCTCGCTGCGACACGCCACAAGCGCCCACTGATTGGGGCTTGTGGCCCCGGCCGCCGCTGCGTCTGTTAATTGGGCGAATACTTTTAGGGGTGCTGGTCGGCCTGGCTGGCCAGCACCGCGTCCTCAGTGCGCCAGCGACGCCACCGTCTCCCTACTTGCGCGTGACTATCGCCGAACCGCTGCACCAAACGACCCTGCGCGACAACGGCGGCAACGTCACTGTGCGCGTGGAATTGACACCGCCACTGCAGATCGCGCAGCGGCATTGCCTAAAACTGTTGGTTGATGGCCGGAGCAAACCACTGGGCGACGGCGAGCTTTCGCTCGTGTTAAAGAACATTGATCGTGGAACGCACGAGATTGTGGCGTTGGTGGTGAATGCGCAGGAGGTAGAACTTGCGCGTTCCGCGCCTGTGACCTTTTATCTTCACCGACGCTCCTTGCTCCACCCTAACCAGAAAGCAAAGCGCGCGAAAAAAGCAGACTAAGCGACCTGGATTGGTCCAATTCCTGCAGGTTACTTCGTGGAATGAGCCACCTGAACGACGCATGATGCAAGCGCCTGACGCAGAGAACCTCCTTAATCATCTCGCCACTGCGGTCATGGTGCTTGATCGGCAATTGAATGTGTTGCAAGTAAATCTTGCGGCCGAAGCTTTATTCACGACCGGTGCGTCCAAGCTGGTGGGATTGTCGGTGGAGCAGATTTTCCCTGCGCAGCAGGGGTTACGTGAAGCGATGAACCTCGCGCTCGACGACGGACGCTCGTTCACCGAACGGGATTTGAGTTTGCCGCGTGTGAACCACGAATTGATCAAGGTGGACTGCATGATTTCCGCGTGGTGGCGCAGTGGTGCCAAGCCCAGCGGGATCTTACTTGAGCTAATCAGCAATGAACGCCAGCATCGCATTCAAGCCGAAGAAAATCGCCTGCTGCAGAATCAGATCAGCACCGCTTTGATGCGCGGTCTCGCCCACGAAGTGAAAAATCCGCTTGGCGGCATTCGCGGTGCAGCGCAATTATTAGAGCGCGAGTTGCCGGATCCGCGGCAGCGCGAATACACGCAAATCATCATCGGTGAGGCGGATCGTTTGCGTAAGTTGGTTGATCGCATGCTTGGGCCGCGGCAGGTCCTCCAGCCTGCACTGTGCAATATTCATGAAATTCTCGAACATGTGCGGCAGGTGGTCGAGATCGAAGTGTCTTCGCGCGTGACTATTCATCGCGATTACGATCCCAGCTTGCCAGCGTTGTTCGCTGATCGGGATTTACTTGTCCAGGCCTACTTGAATCTGGTGCGCAACGCGGTGCAGGCATTGAACGGTCACGGCGGCAACATCACCTTGCGCACACGCGCGCAACGCCAGGCCACGATAGGCAATGAACTGCATCGTCTGGTGTTCAAAACCGAAGTACAGGACGACGGCCCAGGTGTGCCAAGCGAGATCGCGGAGAGCATTTTTTTCCCCATGGTCTCGGGGCGCGCTGAAGGATCGGGTCTGGGGCTACCGATTGCGCAGTCGCTGGTGCAGCGCCAAGGAGGGGTAATTGAATTTTCCAGTGTGCCGGGTAACACCGCGTTCGTCGTGTGGCTGCCCGTGAGGAATTCGTGATGAGTACACCGTTAGAGATTTGGATCGTCGATGACGATCACGCGATTCGTTGGGTGCTCGAAAAGGCCTTGTCGCAAGCCGAGTTTCTGCCGCGTTGTTTCGATTCGGCGGATAAAGTCCTGGCGCGCCTGAAGCGTGAAACGCCGGAAGTGATCGTCACTGATATCCGGATGCCCGGCATGGATGGCCTGCAATTACTCGAGGCCGTGAAAGCAATTAATAGCCAGGTCCCGGTTATCATCATGACCGCGTATGCCGATCTTGATCGCGCAGTCGCGGCCTTTCAGGGCGGCGCCTTTGAGTACCTGCCAAAGCCCTTCGATGTCGATGAGGCGGTGACTATCGTGCGTCGCGCCGTAGATACCGCGCGCGAGGCGCGGCGCGAACGTGGCACTGAACCACTGCCTGAAATTGCTGCGGTATCCGAGATTATTGGTTCTGCACCTGCGATGCAGGAAGTTTTTCGTGCGATTGGACGGCTTTCTAAATCCCACATGACAGTGCTCTTAACGGGCGAGTCCGGGACCGGCAAAGAGCTGGTTGCGCGTGCCCTGCATCGCCATTCGCCGCGCGCGAGTCGCCCCTTCATCGCGCTAAATACCGCAGCAATTCCCCGTGATTTGCTGGAATCCGAACTATTCGGTCACGAGCGCGGCTCGTTCACTGGCGCGACTGGTCAGCGCACTGGACGCTTCGAGCAGGCTAACGGCGGCACGTTGTTTTTGGATGAGATTGGCGATATGCCCGCCGAACTCCAAACCCGCTTGCTGCGGGTGTTGGCTGAAGGGGATTTCTATCGCGTGGGTGGCCACCAGCCGGTGCATGTCGATGTGCGGGTGATCGCGGCGACTCACCAGGATTTGGAGCGACGAGTGGAAGCCGGTGCATTCCGCGAAGATCTGTTTCATCGACTCAATGTGATTCGCCTGCAACTGCCGCCGCTGCGGGATCGCAAAGAGGATATCGCCGAACTCGCCAGCTACTTTCTGCGCATCACGGCGCAAGAAGTGGACATCGAACCCAAGCGTCTGTCCCCTGCCGCGCAAGAGGCCTTCCGCGCTTTCGGCTGGCCGGGCAATGTGCGCCAGCTCGAAAATGTCTGTCGCCGAGTCAGCATCATGGCCCCGGCACAACTAATCGAAATGGCCGATTTGCCGCGTGAATTGTTAGAAAGTGCGGGTGGCGGGAGCGCTGAGCGCCTAGGTCTGGATTGGGAACTCGCACTGCGTCGCTGGGCCGAGCAGTATGCGACCGCCGCAGTGCCCATTCTGGACGATGCGCTGCCGAAATTCGAACGCACCATGATTCTGGTTGCCCTCGCCAAGACTCAGGGGCGCCGTCACGATGCGGCACGCTTACTCGGCTGGGGCCGCAATACCTTAACCCGCAAAATTAAGGAACTCGGCATGGAGGTGTAGCCTATTCCTTGAGCCAGCGTGCGACCTGCGGCGCAAAGTAAGTCAGCACGCCATCAGCCCCCGCCCGCTTGAATGCCAGAAGGGTTTCGAGCACCACCGCGCGTTCTTCCAGCCAACCGGCCTGGGCCACTGCTTTGAACATCGCGTATTCGCCGCTAACCTGATAAACGTAGGTCGGCATGCCGGTGGTCTCCTTCACCCGCTGTACGATATCGAGATAGGGCAGGCCGGGTTTGATCATCACCATATCGGCGCCTTCTGCGATATCTAACGCCACCTCACGCAAAGCTTCGTTGCTGTTGCCGGGATCCATCTGATACGTCTGCTTGCCGCCCTTGCCGAGATTCGGCGCGGAACCCACCGCGTCGCGGAACGGGCCATAGAACGCCGAGGCGTATTTGGCGGAGTACGCGAGGATGCGGGTGTTAACGAAACCCTCTGTTTCCAGAGCATCCCGGATCGCGCCTATGCGCCCATCCATCATGTCCGAAGGCGCGACGACATCCACGCCGGCGCGCGCTTGCGACAGCGCCTGTCTGATCAGGATCTCCGACGTCACGTCGTTCAGCACATAGCCCGTGTCATCGGTTACGCCATCGTGGCCGTGGGTGGTGAATGGGTCGAGCGCGACATCCGTGATCACGCCAAGTTCGGGTGCCGCGTCTTTGACAGTTTTAATTGCACGTTGGACGAGACCGTCAGGATTGTAGGCTTCGCGGCCATCGAGCGATTTCAACGCGGCGGGCGTCACCGGGAACAATGCCACTGCAGGGATGCCGAGCGCATGATAGTCACGCGCCAGGTTCGCCAGGATATCCAGGCTGACGCGCGCCACCCCCGGCATACTGGCGATGGGTTCCCGTACCCCCTGTCCTGCGCAGACAAAAATCGGGCAGATTAAATCGTCGACAGTGAGTTGATGCTCACGCATCAGGCGGCGCGAAAATTCTGCCGCGCGCATGCGTCGCGGGCGGCTGCGGGGATAACGCGTTCCGAAATTGTCTGGCATGGCGGTTTTCTCGTATGGTGGATGCGGAGGCGTTTAGCATCGTAGCGTCGTGGGGCGGAAAAGCGCAGCGCCTTCCGCCGAATGGGGTACACCCCAAACCTCGTCATCCCGGAAAATGCGAAGCACTAATAGACGTCATCCCGGAATTTGCAACGCAAATATCCGGGGCGGGATCCATCCTCCGCATCAAACGCCCATGGATCCCGGGTCTTCGCCCGGGATGACGGAATCTGAAGTTGGTATTCGGCGGAAGGCACGGCGCCTTTCCGTCCTAAGGGCTACGAACTGCTCACTCGGTTTTAGCAAAAGGCGGCAGCTCCCGGCAGGTACGCTCGATCCACGCTTCCGCGTCGCGCATGAGCTCCGTGGTGGGACGACCATCGGGCAGAATCGGCGGACCAATGACCAAATCAATCACTCCCGGCATTTTACGCAAGGCTTGGCGCGGCCAGAACAATC
>JANOVQ010000085.1:0-1653 GCA_031417495.1 Pseudomonadota bacterium
AACTTTGACAACCGTTCTTTCAGACTAAACGATGAGGCCAGTCTCAATCTCTTTGACCGAGGTTTTGCCGTGACCATGACCGACGTGTTTGAAGCAGATCTGCGCCACGCTGAGCGGATAACTTACGCGGCCTGGAAGAAACGCCCGCTCCTGCATAAGCTGCGCGAGCTGGTGGCTGAACCCTGGTCTTCACAGCTTTAAATCAATGAATAGTTAGCGACTCAATCTTTGCACTGCGCCACCGATGCCGACTCGCCTAATCTCTTCATTCAACGCCGCGCGGTAACTTTTGACAATGCTGATCCCGTCAACCGAGGCATCGATTGCCTTCCATGCGCCATTGCGGCGCATCATCCGATAATCCACTTGTCTTGGCGGCCCGTTTGCAGAAGACACCAGCGTTCGCACTAACCCAACTTGCGCGGAATCGGCGTAGCCGAGTAAATAGATCAAGGTCTTAGCCAAAAAGTCGGCACTACATTTCTGGTTTTGGTGAGCGCGCTTAGGCGCTGAGTCCGACGACGGGCAGTTCGAGTTCGCTGAGACGCATGCGTTTAGGCAACACGATACCGAGGCGTTCGAGCAACACGGACTGCGCGGGGTCGGGCTGGGTGACGCAGCGCAGACGGATTTCGCCGTGGCTCACGGTGGGTAAGACGACATCGTGGGATTGAATACGGACGAGTTCTTCGAGCACGGTGCGCGGTGAATTGCCGAGACCAGCGCGTTGTTGCCATAACTCTAAGGTTTTCCACAGGACAAAGGCGAGGAAGCACACCAGGATATGCGCCTGGACGCGATCATCGCGTTGGTGCCAGATAGGGCGCACCTGCAGTTGATTTTTCTGGATGCGGAAGGCCGCTTCCACTTGGGTCAGCTGGATGTAGGCCTTCCAGAGTTGCTCGTCGGTCCAGTCGGTGATGTTTGAGCGCAGTAGATAAGCCCCTTCGGAGACTGCGGCCCAATCATCGAACGCCGCGTTGAGATGAACTTCGAGACGACATCCGGCCGGGCAGTCGAGTTCAATAAGGCGGACGTCGAAGCGCGCAGCAGCGCGTTGGTTCTGTTGCAAGATCCGACCGATTTGCCGATTCACTTGCGTCGCACTGATGGGCTTGTTCGAGCGCTCGATACGCCCCGTGAGACGCGCGAGCGCGGCGTCGATGCGCGCACTGAACTTCTCGTGCATCGCCTGCTCTTTGCGCTGACGGTCAGCCGAGCGACACAGGATGAGGGTCTCGCCGGTCTCGGCGCAGTGCGCCAGCTTGACCTCGACGCCCGCGCGGATCACGCGCCAGCCGGACTGCGTGACGAGTGCGGGGCGATACTTCTTCAGCTCCGACTTCGGGGCCCCGATGATGTAGCGTCGTCCGGTCTCGCGCAGCCACCCCAAATTCGCCGCGCTGGCCATGCCTCTATCCGCGATCCACACGCGACCGACGACGCCGTGTCGCGCTTCCATCGTGGCCACGATAGTTTGTAACGTACGCGAGTCGTGGGTGTTGCCGGGGAAAACTTCATAGCCGAGCGGGAAACCCTCAACGGTGACCACCAACGCGATGCACACCTGCTTGCAGTCCGGTCGATGATCCCGCGAGTAGCCACGTTGCGCGAGCGGGTTCGCTGCGGCCTGACCTTCGAAGTAAGTGCTCG
>JANOVQ010000086.1:0-4296 GCA_031417495.1 Pseudomonadota bacterium
GGATCACCAGTTGCATGCCTAGCCGCACGGCCGTTTCCAGTTCCTGGCTGTTCATCATGAAACCGCCGTCACCGCAGATCGCCAACACCTTGCGCTTGGGAAATACCATGCGCGCGGCCATCGCAGAAGGGAGGCCCGCGCCCATCGTGGCGAGCGCGTTATCGAGCAGCACGGAGTTCGGCACATGCGCCTTGTAGTTACGCGCGAACCAGATTTTATACACCCCGTTATCGAGCGCGATGATGCCATCGGAGGGCATCGCGTTGCGCACTTCGGCGACGAGGCGCTGTGGATAAATCGGGAACCGAGAATCATCGGCGCCGACTAGCAGGTTGGCTTCGGCCGCGCGGCGGATGGTTTCGATCCGACTAAAGTCCCAAGTGCTTTGCGGCGTGATGTCCTGCTTGATCTGCCAGATCGCGTTGGCGATGTCGCCGATGACTTCAATCTGCGGGAAGTAGACTGGATCGACCTCAGCTGAACGGAAATTGACATGAATGACCTCGGTGCCGCCGGGCTTCATGAAGAACGGCGGCTTCTCGATCACGTCGTGGCCGACATTCACGATGACGTCTGCGGCCTCGATTGCGCGATGCACGAAGTCGCCGGCGGAGAGTGCAGCATTGCCCACGAACTGCGGATGCCGCTCATCGATCACGCCTTTGCCGAGCTGGGTGGTGACGAATGGCATGCCTGTACGTTCGATGAACTGCAGCAGCATGCGTGAGGTGATTTTGCGATTCGCGCCGGCGCCCACAATGAGAATGGGGGTCCGCGCCTGCTCAATTTTGTGGACCGCCGCGCGCACCGCTTTCTCTTCCGGCACTGCGCGCCGCGCGATGCTGCGCGGAATCGGCATCGTATCCGTGTCTTCTTCCGCGATGTCTTCGGGGAACTCCAGGTGCACGGCGCCAGGTTTCTCTTCCTCCGCCAGGCGGAACGATTCACGCACGCGGGACGCGATGTTGTCCGCCGAGGCAATCTGATGCGTGTACTTGGTAATCGGCCGCATCATGTCGACCACATCGATGATCTGGAACCGTCCCTGTTTGGAGGACTTGATGGGCTTTTGGCCGGTGATCATCATCATCGGCATGCCACCCAGCTGTGCATAGGCAGCGGCGGTCACGAAATTGGTGGCACCCGGCCCGAGGGTCGCCAGGCATACCCCCGTGTGACCGGTGAGCCGGCCGTAGGTCGCTGCCATGAAACCTGCGGCTTGCTCGTGGCGCGTCAGGATCAGGCGGATTTGGGTCGAACGGGACAGTGAATCCAGAAACGCGAGGTTCTCCTCGCCAGGAATGCCAAAGATATATTCAACGCCTTCTAGCTCAAGCGCCTTGATGAATAGGTCGGATGCGTTCATTTTATGCTTTCACCCATGATTGAGAGGCAGTGCTCGGAGCCAACCGGCCAACGGCGCGCCTAAACAAAAGACGTTTGCGCTTTATCAGAGCTCTGGATTATGTCTGAATTTCCCGGTATGCCAAGCACAGCGGAGGACGCCAACGCTGCTGACCGGTTGTTAGAGCCTCTTAGCGGCCCGGCCCGTGCAGAGCTGTTGGCTATCGCGCGCCCGGTGTCCTTTCTGCAGGAGGCAGTACTGTTGAAGCAGGGTGCGCCCACGCGCGGCGCCTACCTGCTGCGCAGTGGCACAGTGGAAGTAAGTGTGCGCCTGCCCGGTGGTGAAGCGCTGACTGTTGCGGAGATTCCCGCTGGTGGGGTATTGGGTGAGATGGCGCTGCTCGAGCGTGGCACCTGCTCGGCGACTGTCACTGCAGGCACGCCAGTTGCGGCGTTGTTCATCCCGCGCGAAGAATTCCGCCTGCTGGTGGCGCGACACAGCACGGCTGCGATCACCCTGCAGCACACCGTCACGCGCAATCTGTGCGCTAAACTCGCGGCATTAAATGCACGGCTGTTGGCGTATCCGGCGCCCGAAGACGCGCCGTATCATGCGCCACCGACGACAGATCCTCTGGCCGACTGGCCGCGACCTCCAACGACAACCTTCGACTATCCGGCGTTCCTGGCCGCGCTGCCGATGTTCGTTGAGTGGGAAGCAGAGGCGATCGAGGAATTGCTGGCGCAGTCGCGGCTGCTCGAGTTGCCGCGTGGTCAGGCACTGTTCTATGAAGGCATGCCAGCCACCGCCTGCTACATCACAGTGCGTGGGGCGCTTGAAGTGCAGGCGGCAACCGCCCCGCTAGCGGTGGGTGAGGATCGTCTGCAACGTCTCAGACGCCTGGCGATCCTCGGTCCCGGACATCTGCTTGGCTACCGCAGCCTGCTTGACCTCGAGCCTGCACCACAGAGTGTGCGGGCCCGGGCGCGCGAAACCACCTTGCTCTTGGAACTGCCGCGACCGGCATTCTTAGCGCTCTACCAAGGCACCACGCAGGCGGCCTTGCGCTTGCAGGCGACCGTGCACGCGGCGCTGCTAACTTCCATGGCGCAGACCAATGTGACTTTAACGCGGCTGGTCAATTTAGCGCGCCTGCATACTGCGCGACGTGCGGATCTTGAAGCTGCGTTAGTGGAACAGGCGGCTTATGCGAGTTGATTCAAGAACAGAGTTCGGTGCGCGCTGGTTGTGCCTGGTGGCCTGTTTCCGTCGACTGCTTCGCCTTTTTCAGGGACGATTATCTTCCGCCAACACCTCATCAAGCCCATTCCCTTGCGACGCTTTGCCCCTACTTAGTCAAACCGCTGCGTAGCGCAAGGTTGCTGGCTTCGGTGCGATTCTTCACGCCAAGCTTCGAATACACATTACGCAGGTGGTATTTCACCGTATTCTCGGACACGAAAAGGTTGGCCCCGATATCGCGATTCGAGGCACCTTCAGTCAACATGCGAAGCACGCCGATTTCGCGCTCGGTTAACTTGTCCAGGATCGCGTGGATGTCGTCAGCGCTGACTATTGCCGGTGATTTATTGGAATGAAGCTGTTGGTACAGCTCGCCAAGCCTTGTCTGCATGCCGGTGGCGGCTAGCGGACTGTTAAGGCGATGGTCCAGTAGGGATGTGAAAATCGTCTCTTCGGTTACAAAGCGCGCGAGTCGCTCCGGTACCGTCCGCTCGAGTACGTCGATCGCCATCCGCAGCGCGCGCAGAGCATCGCCCTTGAGATCGTGCGCGACCGCTTCGAACATGCGCAGTCTGAGCCGCCGCAGCGGCCGTCGCGCGAAGTGCGCCTGGGCATTCAGTGCAGCAATCATTTTTAGTGCTTCGCTGACCTTGCCTTCGTGCAGCAGCAGCCGTAATTCGCCTAGCTGGTCGCCGTCGATCTCCTCGGCGTGAAAAACCTGCGCGCCGTGATGTTTGCGCGGCTCGGCCAGTAACAGGTCTGCGAGCTCGCGCGCCTCGTCGAGGTCGTCGCGCCCTAGCATCTGGCGCACCCGTTCCCATTTAATGAGCCGAACCACCCGCGACAATCCCGAGCCGCTCGCAATTCTCTCGGCCTCGCGCAGCACCCATTCGGCATCCACGCCGTCATTATTCAGGAACAGAATTTTCGCGAGCGTGATATGGGCGACGGCGAAGGCATCGGGCATACAGGCGTCCCGGATCAGCGGTAAGGCGTCTTCCAGCAGGGTTCGCGCCTGCTCGATCTGGTCGCACAAATAAAGGGCCTCGCCGTAACACGCGGCGACCACCGCAGACGCATAGGATCCGCGCAATTTGCTCGCGGTTTCGAACCCCTGCCGATAGGCTCTGAGGGCGTCGCGCGCGCGGCCCTGGGCCAAGTAGGCGTTGCCGAGAAAGGCCATTGCGTAGGCGCCGCTGAACGCGGCGTTACCCGCTTCGCTGCGGGCAATCCCGATCACAGCCTTGCCCTGGGCGGCCAGAAATTCTCCGCGGGTACGCAGAAACAGCGATTGGATATTGGCAATCGCACCTAATTCAAACGATTCGAACTGATCGGTGGTTTCGCGATCGACATTGATATCGAAAACGGCTTTACCGGCACTGACAATGTCGTCCTCCATCAGATGGCGGACCGAGATGAGCAGGGGCAGCGTCGCCGGTCGCGTAAACAAGTCCTGATTGCGTTCGATTTCGCCGCGCAACGCATCCAGCACTGGGCGCGCTTTGTGGAACCGACGTAAAAACAGCAACGCCCAGAGGACCCTCATCTGCAGACCGGGGCGCGCCCGGACGTGCTCGACTGGCAGCACATCGAGCCAGCGTTCGATCGTCGCGAGGCGGCCTTCGCGGATCAGCTGATCGGACCAGGCTTCGAGGATTTCCGTGGCGCGCGCGTAAGCCCCGGCGCAGACGGCATGGTGCATGGCG
>JANOVQ010000087.1:0-2191 GCA_031417495.1 Pseudomonadota bacterium
AGATCACGGTGCGCCTCCGCCGCCTCCCGCAGCGGATAGGTCTGGTTGATGGAAATCTTCACGACCCCGCTGCGCACCACGTCAAATAACGCGCCTGAGCTCGCCTCGAGATCGGCGCGCTGCGCGGTATAGGTGAAGAGAGTCGGGCGCGTGATGAACAGCGATCCCTTGGCGGCCAATTGGCCGAGATCGAACGGCGGCACCGGACCTGAGGCCTGACCGAACAACGCGAGCAGGCCGAGCGGCGCCAGACAATCGAGAGACTTCGCGAAGGTGTCGCGACCCACCGAATCGTAGACCACCGGCACTTTCGCACCATTGGTGATCTCCAGCACCCGTGCCTGAAAATCTTCGCGCGTATAGACGATGGGATAATCGCAGCCATTGGCGCGCGCCAGTGCCGCTTTCTCGTCCGACCCTACGGTGCCGATTACCGTCGCCCCGAGATGTTTCGCCCACTGGCACACCAGCAGGCCGACGCCGCCAGCAGCCGCGTGGATCAATATCGTATCGCCACGTTTGATCGGGTACGTCCGCCGCACGAGATATTCGGCCGTCATCCCCTGCAGCATCATGGCGGCGGCTTGTTGATCCGAAATCCCCTCCGGAATTTTCACCATGCGCTCGGCCGCGATCACTCTGGCCTCGGCGTAGGCGCCGAGCGGTCCCGTAGAATAGGCAACGCGATCGCCGACCTTGAGGGTGGTGACTTCGGCACCCACCGCTTCCACCACGCCGGCTGCTTCCAGTCCCGGCGAAAACGGCAGCGGCGCGGGGTACAGGCCGGTGCGAAAATAGACATCGATATAGTTCAGACCAACGGCGGTGTGGCGCAACCGGATCTCCTGCGGTCCCGGCACCGGCACCTCGACCACTTCCCATTGCAGGACTTCCGGACCACCCGTGCGATGAAGGCGAATTGCATGCGTCATGGTGGCCTCTACGGTCGTGCTTCGAGAATCATGTTGGTCGGGGTCTCGGTGGCACGCCGTACCTGCGTGAAGCCACCCGCTTTGATTACTGCCGTGAGACGTTTCTCGCCGGCTTGGGCGCCAAGCCCTGCGCGGCCTGGCTGGCTGAGCGACGCTGGCACGCACACCATGGTCGAGAACGCGAGGAACGCACGCCCGATCGGGTTGATGTTCTCGCTGAGGGTGTCACCGGCCTGCGGTTCCACAATCATCCAGGTGCCATCGGGCTTCAGGCGTTGCCGCACATTACGCGCGGCGCCTTCGGGATCGCCCATGTCGTGCAGACAATCGAAGAAGGTGATCAGATCGTAGTTGTCACCGGCGAACGCCTGGGCAGTGCCTTGCTCGAAGGTCAGGTTGGTGAGACCTTCCTGGCGCACCAGTTCGCGCGCGTGATCGATTGAAGGCTGGTGATAATCGATACCGACAAACTGCGAATTCGGAAACGCCCTCGCCATCAGACGCGTCGAGAGGGCGTGTCCACACCCGACGTCCGCGACTCGCGCACCGCGCTGCAGCCTGGCGACCATGCCGTCCAGTGAGGGCAACCAGCTCTCAACCAGATTCGCGCGATAGGCTGGCCCGAAGAATTTTTCGGTGCCGCAGAACAGGCATGCGCTGTGGGCGCCCCACGGCACGCCTTCGCCGGTTTTGAAGGCTTCGGCGATTTTGGGCTCGTCCTGATACAGCGATGAGATCCCCCAGTAACCGCCAGTCAGTGCCGCCGGACTGTTGGGATCCGCAAACACCGCCGCCTGCTCGGGCGACAAGGAAAAAGTTTCGGCCTCCGCATCGTAGTCAATGTACTGGGCCGCGACCTGCGCATGGAGCCACTCGCGCAGATAGCGTTCGTGGAAGCCGAGCTTAGCTGCCAGGCCCGCTGCGGAGAGCGGACCGTGCTCGACGATCCCACGATAGATCCCGAGACGATCACCCAACAGCACCAGCGAGCCCTGCGCTGCCGCCCCCACTTCGCCGATCATGCGGAACACCAGGGTGTTCAATTTTTCCATATCGAGTGACATTGTTTGATCCTCTTTCGTTGTAGTGGTTATAGAAGAAATCAAGATTTACTACGGCCCCTGTTTCGTCATCCCGGACACCGCAGAGCGGTGAGCCGGGATCCCTGCTAAACATCTATCGCCCCTGGATCCCGGGTCTGCGCCCGGGATGACGAGGGTGAAGATTAGCTCAGAAAACGTAAAGCACTCGCGCGTCCC
>JANOVQ010000088.1:0-7349 GCA_031417495.1 Pseudomonadota bacterium
GCCGACGGCGATCGCAATCAAATCGGAACCTACGTGGGTGGCGGCGTGAATTGGACGGGCCCCATTCCGGCCCGCCCGCAAGATGTGTTCGGTGCGGCGGTCGCCCATGCGCGCAACAGCGATGATTTTCGCAGTCTCAACCCGGCGCTTAACCGGGCTGAGACTGCGTTGGAGTTTACTTATTTGGTGACACCCCTACCGTGGCTCAGCGTGCAGCCCGATGTGCAGTACATTCTCGATCCGGGAACCGATGATACGGTGGAAGATGCCGTCGTCGTCGGCATCCGCCTGCAAATCGCGCTGTAAGCCAGGCCGCAGCCCTACCCTCTCCACGGGTTCATGACCAGTACCAGCGATTCGTCGCTGGCCGGCATATTGTTCAGTCGAATCTTGAAATGCGCGTCGCGCGAACTGCGCCGGGGCAACTCATTGGCCGACAAAATCACTCCTTCGCGCACGCGTACACTGCCATCCGCTGCGCGCAATTCCACTACCAGTCGATTCGCGCCCACTAGGCGCGTCCGCAGGTCGCGACTCACGCGGCCGGCAATCACTACCGCTTTACCAACTTGAGTCGCGGTAACCCCCAGGATGTGCAATGAGCCGTTCGCCGGCTGCGTCACGTTGATCGCCAGCGCATGACCGTCAGTCTGCGCCTGCGCAAATCCCGACCACACACTCGCCAACAAGCCTGCCAGCAGCACCTTTCTGTATGGAGTTCTAATTTGTCGCATGTCTTTTGCCCGCTATGCATGATTTGCTAGGGGTATTCTTCTCCTCCATTGGCGCCCTGAGCGGGCCTACTTCACGCCTATGGTCAAAGATTGTCACTTCCCCTCAAGGTTTTCGTCGCGCGGTCGGCGCGCGAGTGCCGCTTGGTCCCGCTACCGGTCACCCGTACAGGGCGCCACGTGAAGGCTGGCGCTGCGATATTTAGTCGCTGCCAATCCGGCCACCACTTGATTTATGCTGCGCCACCGGGCTTCTGGCGCTGTTAGCGACGGGAATGCACTACGGCGTGGATGAAGCGCGATGTTCCAGGAGATCAAACGATGAAAATTCATTTGCCACGCAGATTGCTGGCAATCCTGGGCGTTGGCTTGCAGATGGAAACCGCACAGGCGGCCTGCGGGGCCTCGTTTTGTACGCTCACAACCACCCCTGAGGCGGTGGCCGAGCAGGCGGGACAAATTCGTTTCGATTTGTCCTATGAGTACATCGATCAGGACGCGCCGTATGCGGGCAATAACGATTCCGACGGAGTCCAAACCGCTGCGTTCGGGGACGGGGATATCGAAACCGTTCACCGCGAACTCGCGACTGTTAGTCAGCGGGTAAATCTGCGCACCAGTGTTGGGGTCAGCAATCGCCTGACCTTCGATTTCCTGGTGCCCTTTATTCACCGTGAGCACGATCATTTCGAGTTCGAACACGACACGGCGCTGCCGGGGTCGTTTGCTTTTTCGAGCATTGGAGATGTCACCTTGCAGGGGCGTTACGCGTTACTGGCGCCAGTGATTCCTACGTCACCGACGCTCGTGATCGGAGCGGGGGTGAAGTTGCCGACCGGCGCGACGGACGAAACGGGAGTCGTCGTCGAGGAGGACGGGGAAATGACGGTAGAGGCGGCCGAGCGCTCGATTCAACCCGGTAGCGGTTCCTGGGATCCTATGGTGGGGGTTTATTATCTGCAACGCCTGGGCTTGGCGACCGCCTTCGCCAACGCGACCGTCCGACTCCCCACCAGCGACCAGGGATATACGTTCGGCAACGAGACCTTGCTCAATCTTGGCGGCAGCGTGCCGTTATCGGCGCGCTGGGAAGCGCTGGCCCAGATCAATATGCGCTTCGTGGGCCGCGATGACTCTACAGAAGAATTTGAACTCTTCGATCAAAATACCGGCAGTGACTCGATATTCCTTAGCCCCGGACTCAGACTCACTCTGGGCCCGAGGCTAGCCGCCTACACCTTCGTGCAGATCCCGCTCCATCGCGACGTCAATGGCAATCAACTCACCGCCGATTGGAGCCTGGCAGTCGGGCTTAATTATCACTTCAGGGCGTGGCGGTAGGAGTTGAATACATGCGGCGACCCAGGTATCGACCCGAGATATAGCACGCCTACCAGCAACCACAAACTGAGGGTCACGCTGCCGCTAAACAACGCAGCGGTACCCAAGGCGGCGATCACAGCCCGGCGGTGGTGTGCCAATTTTAAAAATCATCCGGAGCAGGATCGCTAGCGGTATGTATCACGAAGCTGGTGTTCATGAAACATCAAGAATTGATTTCGCGCTAGGTGCTCCTAAGTTGTTGGATGCGTGCCCGCGTGAAAACGCATCTCGATCCGTGAGCCCGGTGCGATCTGTGGCGGTACGCGCCAGGTGAATCGCGAGGGCGAGGCGAGGCGCTGCGGGACCGGGTTCGGGCGAAACGGCACGTAATCGACAAGGAGCAGCTCCCCGGTGCCAGCGGTCACTTCGAGATCGATATGTCCATAAAGGAATCGCTTTGACGGTGGCCGACGTGTGAGCGCACCTTTGATCGTTGTCCCTTCTTTATCTTGCTCGACGATTGCACTCAGCCTAATTGTCTCGGTATTAGAGGTCACGAGTACGAAGCTGTCGATGTCCGATCCACGCTGCGGATTCGCATCAACAAATGAAACGAACAACAATAGAAACACCAAAGGCCCCAACGGACTGCGCATGACGCTCCTCCAGAATGGCGCGTGAAACGTATTCATGGCTCGTCTTCCTCTCCTTTAATCAAAATCCATGTCAGTCGTGCTCACCGTCAAACTTGCGCGCCGCAACCTCAGGTTTCGCGGGTGTCGCGTCCAATGGCGTACCACTCCACAGCAATTTTGTGTCGATCAAAAGCGTGTAATGGGCCCGCAAAGCGGTCGCGCGAGCTTGCTGTTCGGCCTCGGCACTGTTCAGGGCCTGGCGTCTGGCCAGCAATAGCGTTTGCAGATCCTGTTCCCCTAAGGCGTAGGCCTTCTGGGCAATCACGGCATTCTCACGCATGGCTGTCGCTGCCGTGCCGGCGATTTTCCAACGATGATAGTGACCAACCGCGGCGGCATACGCGGCGCGTGCGATTCCTTCTATTTCGCGCGTCGTCGCATTGATTCGATCACGCGCCGCGTTAACCTGCGCCAGTCGCCGCTGTAACTCCAGAGTGCGGCGCGGGCCCGGAAACGGAATGCTGATCGTGCCGCCGACGATATTCTCATCGCCATAGGCTTCATTTGCGGCATAGATCCCTAAGGTCGGATCGGGAATACGATCGGCCGATGCTCGTTCGGCGCCGGCCTCGGCCAGTGCCAACTGGGCGTTAACTGCCGCCAATTGATCGCTCACCGCCAACATGAGGTTCCTCCACCACGCGACATCGCGCGACATCGCCACCGGTTCCGGCAGCGGCATCGGGGTCAGCCTGTCACCGATGACGAACCGCGCAGAGAGCTTTGCCCAGGCCATGGCTTCGTCGATCGCTGCGGCGGCGGCGTTACGCTGAAACTCACTCACCTCGGCGGCGGCCAGACGTTGCTCTAACACTGCGGCATCGCCACTCCTGACTCGTTTGATGACCGCAGCGAGGTTATCTTCCGCAAACCGTTGTTGCTGCTCCAGCAAGGTCTTCACTGCATGCGCCGTCAACCAATCGAGCCAGCCGCCGAGCAAATCCATCGCGGCCTGGCGGCGTGCGAGATTGAACTGTGTCTGGGCTAGCGCCAGTGACGCTGCCGCACCCTCCTGATCGGCACGCCGTTTGGTGGGCAACCGTATCTGGCGTTCCAGCCCGATATTCCATTCATGCGAGTTGGGGCCTCTGCCATAGTCACGCTGCTGATAACTCAGACTCGACGTCCATTCGTAAGGCGAGGCCGCCAGCTGACCGGCCTCCGCGCGCGCGGCGTCGAGTTCGCCGCGCGCCGCTAACACCGTGGGGTCCTGCGCCAACCATTGTTCGGCAAGCTCCGATGGGATCAGCGCTGTGACAGTACTTGTGGTCTCTCCGGCATTTCCGCATACCATCCAACCGAGAGCGATGATCGCGCCTATCACGAGCTTCATTAAAGTTCTCCCTGCTCAAGCACGGGTGTCAGCCAATAACGCACACTCGCGCCATGCAATTGGTCGCGCAGATTGGCGAGCAGATCTTGTGCGGCTTGCGCTTCGAGCAGGACCTGGAGCAGGACTGCGTCGCCGCGCCCAAGCACCTGCTCGCGCGGATCGAGATTGGCCAGATGTCCACCATGGCTGGCGGCCGGCTGGCTGGTAAATACCGCGCTCGCGGTGCACATCAACAACTGGTCCAACAGTTTTTCCTCGACCTCGGGTGCGCCGAGCAAGGTGAGACAGACGTCAGTCATGAACGACCTCCGCAAACGCAAAACGGGCATACAGCATCGGCAACAGAATTAAGGTCAAACTGGTCGCCGTAATGAGGCCGCCAATCACCACAATCGCGAGCGGGCGTTGGATTTCTGATCCGGGTCCGGTCGCGAATAACAACGGAATGAGGCCGAAGGCGGTAATCGAGGCGGTCATCAGCACCGGTCGCAGACGTCGTTTGGCGCCCACCCTCACGCATTCCGCCAGTGGGATCCCTTCGGCATGCAGTTGATTGAAGTAGCTGACCATCACCACGCCATTCAGGACGGCGATGCCGAGCAACGCGATGAAGCCAACGGAGGCGGGGACCGACAGATATTCGCCCGTGAGCCAGAGCGCGAACAAACCTCCGACCAGCGCGAATGGAATATTGCTCAGCACCAGTAACGACTGGCGCACGGAGCGAAAGGTCGAGAACAGGAGCACAAAGATGAGGACGATGGCGAGCGGCGTCACCACCCCCAAGCGCGCGGCCGCCCGCTGCTGATTTTCGAATTGCCCACCCCAGCTGAGTCGATAGCCGAGCGGCAGTTTGACCTCCGCCGCAATCCGCTGCTTCGCCTCCTCGACGAAGCCGACGAGATCGCGACCGATCACGTTGGCAATCACCACGCTGTAGCGACTGCCGAGTTCGCGCTCGATCTTGACCGGGCCAGCGGCGCGCTCTAGTTTGGCCACGGCGGTGAGTGGCACCGATTTGCCGGCCGGCGTCATGATGCGCAAATTCGCGAAATCGCCTGGTGAAGTGCGAAAATTCTCAGGCCCGCGGATCTGCACCGGCACTCGCATGTTGCCCTCGATCACTGTACCGGCCTGCACGCCTTCAATCTGCTGGCGCAATGCCTCCTGCACTTCTTGGGTGGAAAGGCCGAACTTGCCGGCGGCGAGGCGATCTACCATCACGCGCATGTACTGCACGCCGTCGTTGACGACGGTATAGACATCCTGATTGCCTGGAATGGTGTTGACGATATCGACGAGGTTGCCGGCCAGCGTGTTTAGTGTCGCCAGATCCGGACCGAAGATCTTGATCGCGATATCGCCCCGCACGCCGATGATCATCTCCGAGACGCGCATGTCGATGGGTTGCGTAAAGCTGTAGGCAATCCCCGGCAAGGTGTCGAGGACCTTACGCAGTTCATCCTGTAAGGCTTCCTTACTCGCCATCCGCCATTCATCGCGCGGCTTCAGGACCAGAAACGTATCGGTCTGATTGAGGCCCATAGGATCCAGACCGATCTCGTCGGCACCTGCACGGGCCACGATGCCCGTGACTTCGGGCACGGCTTGCATGATCGCCTGCTGGATCTTGAGATCGAGTGCGGCGGTCTGCTCGATGCTCACCGACGGCAGTTTCTCGATGCCGACAATAATATCGCCCTCGTCCATCGTCGGGATGAAGGTCTTACCCACGTTGGCATAAATCACGCCGGCCACCACTAACAGTCCCACGGCAGCAGTCCCGACCATCCATGGATGTCGGAAGGCCGCTTCCAGCACGGGCGTATAGATCCGCAGCAGCTGGCGCGGCAGCCACGGATCTTCATGCTTGATCTCTTTCAGCAGGTACGAGGCCAACACGGGAATAACTGTCAGCGAGAGCAGCAAAGAAGCCGCCAGTGCAAAGACGATGGTCATGGCGACCGGGACGAAGAACTTACCTTCCAACCCTTGCAAGGTGAGTAAGGGCAGGAACACGGTGATGATGATCAATATCCCAACGGTGACCGGTGCCGCGACTTCCCGCACCGCGCGGTAGATAAGGTGTAGACGCGGCAGTTTACCCGCTGCCGGGTCATGGGCTAAGTGCTGCACGACGTTCTCGACCACGACCACTGCAGCATCCACCAACATGCCAATCGCAATGGCAAGTCCACCGAGACTCATCAGGTTAGCCGACATCCCGACCTGGCGCATGAGGATGAAAGTACCCAACGCCGCCAACGGTAATACCGCTGCGACTGTCAGTGCCGCGCGTAGGTTCCCCAGGAACACGATCAACAATACCAGCACCAGGACGATCGCCTCCTGTAATGCCTTGGTGACTGTGGCCACCGCCTTATTGACTAGCGCGGCGCGATTGTAGAACACCTTCAACACCGTCCCTTCAGGAAGGTTGGGTTGAATCTCGGCAATTTTCCGCTCGACTCCAAGCACGACTTCTTTGGCATTCGCACCCGCCAGCCCAAGCACCAGCCCTTCGACCGCCTCGGCCTTTCCACTGTCCGTGACTACGCCGTTCCTAGACAGCTCGCCAAACTTGACCTTAGCGACATCCCCCACGCGGATGGGGCTGCCCCCGCGATTGCCGACCACAATCGCGCGCAAATCATCGACACTGCGAATGTTGCTTTCACTGCGCACGAGCAAAACTTCGTCACCTTCGCGCAAACGCCCCGCGCCATCGTTGCGATTGTTGGCGATGATGCTCGCCTGCAGTTCATCGGTGCTGACGCCAGCGGCGGCCATCCGCAGCGGATCGGGAATGATTTCGTAACTGCGGGTCACGCCGCCGAGCACATTGACGTCCGCCACGCCCGGCACGGTGCGTAGCGCCGGCCGGATCACCCAATCGAGCAACGCCTTGCGATCCATCAGGGACATTGCTGGGTTATCCACGGTGAACTGAAACATTTCTCCCAGTGGCGTGGTGATGGGCGCCATGCCTCCCTCAAGTTCGCTCGGCAAATCGCCCATGATGCCCGCCATCCGCTCTGCCACTTGTTGCCGCGCCCAATAAATATCGGTGCCATCGTCAAACGTGAGCGTGATGTCCGCGATGCCGTATTTCACCATCGAGCGCAACATGCTTTGGGAGGGAATCCCCAACATCTCTGTCTCGATCGGGACTGCGACCCTGGATTCCATCTCCTCCGGCGTCATGCCCGGCACCTTCAGGAAATTCTTCACCTGCGTGCTGGCCACATCCGGGAAGGCATCAATCGG